>JAZNYR010000090.1:0-11804 GCA_045594525.1 Clostridia bacterium
TCCCGCGGTAAAAGCAATGCTGGAAAAGATTTTAGGGACTTGCCCTTATAAATCGCCTACCGATATGGGGGTAAACATGGCAGGAAATTGCATCATTGATGATGAAATCACCAAAAATGCCTCCAAGCAGGAAATTGTAAGACGGTATTACACCGCCCTTTGCGACCAACGAAAAGGCTTGATTGCAGATGATGTGGTCTATAAATTGGAATTGTTGATGAAAAAAGCAGGCATTACGGCGAACGACCGCAAAGTGATTGGGCCGGCTCTCCAAAAAGCGGCAATCACAGGTGCACCCGCTGCTGCCATGGAGCTTCCTGACGGCACCATTGTGACAGGAAAAACCACGGAATTGCTGGGCGCCTCTTCCGCACTGCTGTTCAATGCCTTAAAAACAATGGCAGGGCTTGAAGATGAGCTGCACATGATTTCTCCTACCGTTATCGAGCCCATTCAGCATTTGAAAACAGACCATTTGGGAAACAGAAATCCTCGGCTTCATACGGACGAAGCACTGATTGCCCTTTCCATTTGTGCATCTTCCGATGAAAAGGCAGAGCTTGCCATGCAACAATTAAGCAAACTGCGGGGCTGCGAGGTTCATTCCTCGGTGATTCTTTCTCCCGTGGACGAAAAAGTATTCCGAAGATTGGGAATTAACCTAACCTGCGAACCAAGATATTAAAAAGGGATGGTAAAATCGTCCAGATCGCAAAAAGAAATAAAACAAAAAACTATCGGTAAAAACGATAGTTTTTTTATGCCTTTTTGCTATGAACAAACCTCACCTCTCGTCGTATCACATACGCCTTCGGGTAACCCTGCGGTTCGGTTTGTCCATTCTGATCAATTTTTCCTATCCCTTCATTTTAAAAGAGGGATGTTTATGATTCTTCCAAACAACTTTCAATCATAGAAATCACAACATTGTTCCAACTGGTGTTGTTTTCTGTTGCAATTTGTTCAATCTGTTTTGACAATCTTTCTTTGATGTACAGGGTTTTATAAATACTGGGATCCTTTTCTGTTGTTTTTTTAATTTCAAATTTCATACCAATTAATCCTCTTTCAGAATCTGATGGGGCGGAATATCCAATACTTCCGCTATGGTAAATAGGGTTTCCAGAGAAATTCCGCGTATGGCAGAAGGAGATTCCACCTGTGCAACAAAAGACCAGCTTTTGTTAATTTTTTCTGCAAATTGCTCTTGGGTGTATCCCTTGAGTTTTCTGTAATATTGAATTTTTAACCCCATTTTTATATATTTATCCGGATAATTTGTCTGCACAGAAATCACCTCTCTTTTATTGTAACATAAAAGAAAGAAAAATATTATAAAATACACTTGCAATCTTCTTCACTTTAAGTATATAATATAATATGGAGGGTGATACTATGAAATGTGAAAATTATCTTTGTATCTATCAGGCTGACGGAATTTGTACATTAGATGAGGTTCAGCTGGATATTACGGGAAGCTGTATGGAATGTGTTTATATTGAATTAGACGATTCTGTATTAACAGAAAGCAAACAGAAGTTATTGTCCGCTTTTCAAAGGGAAATATGAAAAATTTCAAATTTTTTCAAAAAACCCTTGTAATTTAAGTTATTTTCTTATATAATAGAATAAATAATACATTTCACTCATCCGAAAAACTGTTTGGATGAGTGGTTTTGATGAAAAGGAAAGGTGAGAATTATCATGAGTCAATTTTTAGACAGAATCATTGAACGGGCAAAGGCGGATAAGAAAACAGTCGTTCTTCCCGAGTCTATGGACAGAAGAACAATGGAAGCAGCCGAAAAAATCTTAAAGCAGGATATTGCAAACATCGTGATTATCGGAACTCCCGAGGAAATCGAAGAAAATTCCAAGGGGTTGGATATTTCCAAAGCGACGATCATCAATCCTTATACTTATGAAAAAACAGAAGAATATCTGAATCTGTTTGTAGAACTGAGAAAATCCAAGGGTCTTACATACGAGGATGCTAAAAAACAGGCTCTGGGCGACTATATGTATTATGCATGTCTTATGGTGAAAGCCGGGGATGCAGACGGGGTTGTTTCCGGCGCATGCCACTCTACTGCAAACACCTTGCGTCCCAGCCTTCAGATTATCAAAACCAAACCGGGTGTGGCTTTGGTTTCTGCATTCTTTGTTATGGTAGTGCCCGATTGCGAATACGGTGCTGACGGAACCTTTATTTTTGCAGACAGCGGTCTGGAACAAAATCCCGACCCTGCAAAATTAGCAGCAATCGCAGGATGCTCTGCAGAATCCTTTGAACTGCTGACCGAAAAGGAAGCTTATGTTGCAATGCTCTCCCATTCTTCTATGGGAAGTGCAAAGCATGCAGATGTTGATAAAGTAGTGGAAGCAACCAAGCTTGCAAAGGAACAGTATCCCAATGTGAAGCTGGACGGAGAATTGCAGCTGGATGCCGCAATCGTTCCCGAAATCGGGGAATCAAAAGCGCCTAACTCCAGCGTTGCAGGTCATGCCAATGTATTGGTGTTCCCTGACCTGGATGCAGGAAATATCGGTTATAAACTGGTACAGCGTCTGGCAAAGGCAGAAGCTTACGGACCTATTACCCAGGGTATCGCAATGCCCATCAACGACTTGTCCAGAGGTTGCTCTGCCGATGATATCGTAGGGGTTGTTGCCATCACTTGTGTACAGGCACAAAACCAGAACTAATCAAGGAGGAATTTGCAATGAAAATTTTAGTCATTAACGCAGGTAGCTCTTCTTTAAAATATCAGCTGATTTCTATGGATGATCAGGTGGTTATGGCAAAGGGTCTGTGCGAAAAAATCGGTCTGGACGGTTCCAGAATCAAATTCAAACCCGCAAACGGAGAAGAAGTGATTACCGAATCTCCCATGAAGGATCATTCCGATGCCATTAAACTGGTCATCGGGGCATTGATGAATGAAGAATACGGCGTCATTTCTTCCATGGAGGAAATTTCTGCAGTGGGTCACCGTGTGGTTCACGGAGGCGAATTGTTCAGCGGTTCTGTTTTGATTACGGACGAAGTGAAAAAGGCACTGGAACAGTGCACTCCCTTGGCACCTTTGCACAATCCTGCAAACTTAATCGGGATTGATGCCTGTGAGCAGGGAATGCCCGGTGTGCCTCAGGTTGCCGTGTTTGATACGGCTTTCCACCAGACCATGCCAAAAGAAGCTTATATGTATGCTCTGCCCTATGAGTTGTACGAAAAGCACAAAATCAGAAGATACGGTTTCCACGGCACTTCTCATCGTTATGTTTCCGAAAAAGCGGCTGAAATGCTGGGAAAACCTGTAGAAGAATTGAAAATTATCACCTGTCATTTAGGGAACGGTTCTTCCATTACTGCAGTGGACGGCGGAAAATCCGTGGATACCAGCATGGGCTTTACTCCCCTGGAGGGTGTTGTGATGGGAACCCGTTGCGGTTCTTTAGACCCTGCAATCCTGACATACCTTATGAAACAGGAAAATATGGATGCAGACGGTATTGATGCTTTGATGAACAAAAAATCAGGCTTGCAAGGAATTTCCGGAGTCAGCAGTGATTTCCGTGACTTGGAAGCTGCCATCAACGCAGGCAACGAAAACGCAAAGCTGGCAGTGGAAATGTTCTACTACAGCGTAAAGAAATATATCGGTGCTTATGCAGCTGTTATGGGCGGTGTGGATGCCGTTGTATTCACCGCGGGTATCGGTGAAAACAACTGTGCAGGCCGTCTGGAAATTGTAAAGGGTCTTGAATTTATGGGAATTAAGATTGATCCCGAAAAGAACAGCAAGCGGGGCGTTGCTTTGGATGTTTCTGCGGAAGGTGCCACCGTTCGCACTCTGGTGATCCCCACAGATGAAGAAATGATGATTGCAATGGATACTTTGAAACTGACAAAATAAGCAAAATTGCACAAAATTTCAAAAATCGCTTGACAAGAAAGCAAATTTTTAGTATACTATATACACTGTGCCGAGGTGAGACAGAGTGAAAATTGAATTATTACAGTTGTTAAAACACGAAGGCGCAACCGTTACTTTGCAGGAAGCATCCTTCTCTCCCGAAGAACTGGATATCGACGGGGACGATGTGGCATTGAAAGAGGCGGTTACGGTAAACGGTACCTTTGTCAATCTGGGTAGCGATGTGATTCAGTTTTCAGCAGAATGCGAGTTTGTGCTGAATTTGCAGTGTGCCCGGTGCTTAAAGGAATTTTCCCGTTCCTTTCCTTGCACGATTCATGAAGTGTTTCGTGAAGCAGAGGATTGGGAGGATTTTCTGACCGACGGATTGATTGATGTGACGGGGATTGTCCGTCATGGAATCCTGCTCGGAATGGATTCCCGGTATTTGTGTCGGGAAGATTGTAAAGGCCTTTGTGCCAAATGCGGACATGATTTAAACGAAGGTCCTTGCGATTGCGAGGAGGAGATTGATCCAAGACTGTCCGTGCTCAAAGAGTTATTAAAAGACTAAAGATACGAGGAAACCCTCATTTTGTCTGATTTAAGGAGGTGTAGAAAATGGCAGTACCTAAGGGTAAAACATCTAAATCCAGAAGAGATAAGAGACGCGCAAACTGGAAGCTTGCAATCCCCGGGATGGTAAAATGTCCCCAGTGTCAGGAGTTCATGATGCCCCATAGAGTATGCGGCTCTTGCGGCTTCTACAAAGGAAAGCAGGTTGTAGCGAAAAAAGAAGCGTAATGCGCAGCTGATGCGGCACAGGGGCAAGTTTGCCTTTGTGCCGTTTTTCGTATTTTGACCGGGAGTGATGCAAATGAAGAAGAAAGCGCTACGGGCGGCATTCCCTAAAACCATGCCGGTTTTCATGGGTTATTTGTTTTTGGGGCTTGCTTTTGGTGTGTTGTTAAGAGAAAAAGGCTATGGTTGGGGTTGGGCACTTTTGATGAGTGTGACCATTTTTTCCGGTTCCTTGCAGTTTTTTGCAACGGAGCTTGTGGTAGCGGCATTCCAGCCGATCACCGCCTTTTTTATGGGATTACTCATTAATGCAAGATATGCCTTTTACGGACTTTCCATGCTGGAACCTTTTCGGCATATTAAAAATCCGAAAAAGGGATATATGATATTTGGGCTGACGGATGAAACCTATGCCCTTCTTTGTTCTACCAAAGCCCCTGAGGGAGTGAACCAGACCTGGTATTCCTTTTTTATTGTACTGTTAGACCATTGTTATTGGATTATGGGGTCACTACTGGGGAATTTACTGGGGCAAGTACTGCCCTTTTCCTCCCAAGGAATCGAATTTGCCATGACGGCACTCTTTTTGGTGATTTTTGTGGATCAGCTGATGAGGAAGGAAAACAGAATCCCGGGCGTAATCGGGATTTTGCTGACCCTTGTTTGTCTGATTGTGTTGCCCCGTGACTATTTCTTAGTGGGGGCAATGATCGGAATTATGACAGGTCTCATTTTGTTAAAACCTGTGTTGGGAGGGGATCAGGAATGACGGGAGTGCAAGTGTTTATTACGGTGCTGATGTTATCATTGGCAACCATTCTCATTCGTTTTTTGCCCTTTTTTCTCTTTCCTGCGGGAAAGGACATTCCCGAGTATGTGCTGTATCTGGGAAAGGTTTTGCCCGCGGCGGTAATGGGAATGCTGGTGGTATATTGCTTTAAGGATGTTTCCCTGTTTGCAGGGTCTCACGGATTGGCTGAAACCTTGGGCACATTGTTTGTGATTGTTACTTATTTAAAATGGAAAAACCTACTTATCTCCATTGGCGGAGGCACCGCCTTTTATATGGTGTTGGTGCAGGTAATTTTTGGCTAAACCTCTTGACGAACAGAGGAATTTGGGATAAAATAAAAAGGAACGGAGGTGAGCTGTTTGAGTGCGAAGATTGACAGAGTAGAAAAAGGCAGTCTTGCCTGGAAGCATAGAATCAAGCCGGGATGGATCATTGAAACCATCAACGGTGAACCCGTCTTCGATATTTTGGAATACCGTTTTTTCTGTTCAGAGGAATCGGTGGTGCTTGAGCTGCTCACGGAAAAAGGCAAAAAGAAAAAGATAAAAATCAAAAATAAATTTGAAGATTTGGGGATTTTGTTTGAAAATCCTTTGATTGATACAGCAAAAAGCTGTCGGAACAAATGTGTGTTTTGTTTTATCGACCAGCTTCCCCCGGGAATGCGGGATACTTTGTATTTTAAGGACGATGATTCACGGCTTTCTTTTTTACACGGAAATTATGTGACCTTAACCAATATGTCCATGGAGGATTTAGGGCGTGTGGTTAAGGCGCGGATCAGCCCCTTGAATGTTTCGGTTCAGGCAACCGACCCCGAGTTGCGGTGCAAACTTCTCAATAACCGCTTTGCAGGGGATTTGATGGATAAAATGCGGTATCTGGCGGACAATAAAATTACAATGAATTGCCAGATTGTGTGCTGTAAGGGGCTAAATGACGGAGAGGAATTTAAAAAAAGTGTGCGTGAATTGGCATCTCTTTATCCTTATGTTGCCAGTATTTCTGCGGTTCCTGTGGGAATCACCCGTTATCGGGAAGGGCTTTATCCCTTGGAGCCGTACGAAAAAGAGGATTGTATTGCCTTTTTAAATCAACTGGAGGAATTGCAAAAGGAACTGCGGGAAACCATCGGCACCCGTCTGATTTACGGGGGGGATGAGTTTTATTTAAAAGCAGAGCGCCCCTTGCCCGACGCATCAGAATATGAAGGCTTTCCCCAAATAGAAAACGGCGTGGGCATGATCAGCTCCTTTCGGGAGGAATTTTATGACGGGTTAGAGGAATTTGAGCCAACCAAAACGAAGCTTTCCGTTGCAACGGGAAAGGCGGCATATCCCTTGTTTTTGGAATTTGCAAAGGAATTGGAAGCAAAGGGTGTCGAAATGTCTGTTTATGCCATTGAAAATAATTTTTTCGGTGAGTTGATTACGGTTTCAGGATTACTGACAGGGCAAGATCTGACAGAACAACTAATGGGCAAACCTTTGGGAAAGGCACTTTTGATTTCACGGAATATGCTCAAAGCCGATGAGGACATTTTTTTGGATGATATGACCCTGGAACAAGCGCAGGGGAGTTTGGGTGTTCCCATTTTTTGCGTGGAAGACAGCGGTTATGACTTTTTGGAAAAAATCATAGAAATAGGAGAACAATGATGCAAAGAAAACCTATTGTAGCGGTTGTGGGACGACCCAATGTAGGAAAATCCACCTTGTTTAACCGTTTGGCGGGACGGCGGATTGCCATTGTGGAGGATACTCCGGGTGTGACCCGTGACCGAATTTATGCAGATGTGGAATGGTTGAATCATTCCTTTATTTTGATTGATACAGGCGGGATTGAGCCGTATAGTAAGGACATTATTTTGTCCCAGATGCGCCGTCAGGCGGAGCTGGCAATCGAGTCTGCAGATGTGATTGTCTTTTTAACCAATGTAAAAGAAGGGGTCACCGCAACGGACAAAGAAATTGCGGCAATGCTGCAAAAATCCTCAAAACCTGTGATTATGGCTTGCAATAAGGTGGACCAGATTGGGGAACCCCCTATGGAATATTACGAGTTTTATAATCTGGGGCTGGATGAAATGTATCCCATTTCCTCTACCCACGGTCTTGGTTTAGGGGAATTATTGGATGCGGTAACCGCCAATTTTGAGGCGATGGACTTGGAGGATTACGACGAAGAGGTCACCCGTGTGGCGGTGATCGGCAAACCCAATGCGGGAAAATCTTCTTTGATTAATCGAATTTTAGGAGAAGATCGGCACATTGTCAGCGACATCCCCGGCACCACCCGTGATGCGGTGGACTCTCCTTATGAATATGAAGGCAAGCAATATGTATTTGTGGATACCGCCGGCATGCGAAAGCGGAAAAAGATTGATGAGAATATTGAGCATTACAGCGTGGTACGGTCTTTAACCGCCATTGAACGAAGCGATGTGTGTTTGCTGATGCTGGATGCAACAGAGGGGGTCACCGAGCAGGACACCAAAATTGCCGGTTTCGCCCATGAAAAGGGCAGAGCCATTGTGATTGTAGTGAACAAATGGGACTTGGTGGAAAAGGACGGAAAGACCATGAATCTGTTCCGTACACAGGTGATGGAAGGGTTAAGCTTTATGACCTATGCGCCCATTGTGTTTATTTCTGCCAAAACAGGACAGCGTGTGACCAAACTCTTTGAATTGATTAATTATGTGAGCGAACAGCACGCCATGCGTGTTTCTACCGGTATGCTCAATGATATTATCGGGGATGCTACCGCCCAGGTTCAGCCTCCCAGTGATAAGGGCAAACGGCTGAAGATTTTGTATGCTACCCAAGTGGGGGTAAAACCCCCCGCATTTGTATTCTTTGTGAACAACAAGGAATTATTCCATTTTTCTTATCAGCGGTATCTGGAAAATCAGATTCGCTCGGTGTTTGGTCTGGAAGGAACGCCTATTCGGATGATGATTCGTGAAAAAACCCGTGAGCAGGAGGTGTAACAATGATTCCCATCGTTTTGGTTTGTGTTGTTGCCTATTTATTGGGAAGTATCAATACTTCTATTCTGATTTCCCGTATGTACGGAACCGACATCAGAAAGCATGGCAGTGGAAATGCGGGTGCTACCAACACTTTGCGCACTTTGGGAAAAAAAGCGGCTGTGATGGTGTTGCTTGGAGATGCCATAAAGGGTATTCTTGCTGTTTTTTTGGCAAGTTTTTTGGTAAAGCTTTGTGCCAATTTGGGAGCAGAAGTGTTGGAAAATGAAGAAATTTACCGTTGTTGTGCAGGTTTGTTTGCAATTATCGGGCACAACTTTCCCATTTACTTTAAATTCAAGGGCGGAAAAGGGGTTCTGACAAGTGCAGCAGTGGTTGCCACCTTAGAACCTGTGATTTTCCTTTGCTTACTTGCCATCTTTTTACTGATTGTGATAACCACCAGATATGTTTCCCTGGGTTCGGTTTGTTCTGCGGCGGGATTGATTGTTTTGCCCGTTTTAATTCTTGGGTTGGATCATCTTCCCTTTCTCATTTTCGGTGTGCTGGCGGGATTATCTGCCATTTTTATGCATCGGGGCAATCTGGTGCGGTTAAAGAAGGGAACAGAACGGAAATTAGGCGAAAAAAAGAAAACGGAAAGGACGGAATAATATGGCAAAAATTGGTGTAATCGGAGCAGGCAGCTGGGGAACAGCCATTGCAGTGCTTCTTTCAAAACGGCATACCGTTTCTCTGTGGGTGTATGACCCTTCTCAGGCAGAGGAAATGGAACAGTGCCGAGAAAATAAGCAATTTCTTCCCGGTGTTTCCATTGGGGAGACGGTTCGTTTTACCACAGATGTAGGAGAAGCCATGGACGGAGCAGAGCTGGTAATCACCGCAGTTCCTTCTCATACCATGCGTGAAACAGCAAACAAAATGAAACCCCATTATCAGGGGCAGATGATTTTAAATATATCAAAAGGATTGGAAGAAGGGAGTCTGATGCGTCTGTCGGAAGTGTTGACAGATGTGATTCCCGAGGCAAATGTGTCCATTATGTCAGGGCCTTCTCATGCAGAGGAAGTGGGAAAAGGGATTCCTACTACCAATGTGGTGTCCTGTCGGGATATGTCACAGGCACAAAAAATTCAGGATTTGGTCATGTCTCCCGAATTTCGTGTTTATACCAACACGGATATGGTGGGTGTGGAGCTGGGCGGCTCTTTGAAAAATGTGATTGCTCTTTGTGCCGGAATTTTAGACGGACTTGGCTTGGGAGATAACACAAAGGCGGCACTGATGACCCGAGGTCTTGCGGAAATCACCCGTCTGGGCTGTGCCATGGGAGCTGATCCTCACACCTTTGCAGGTCTTTCGGGAATCGGAGATTTGATTGTGACCTGTACCAGTATGCACAGCCGTAACAGACGAGCGGGGATTCTGATTGGTCAGGGTTGTCCGTTAGAGGATACATTAAAACAAGTCGGTATGGTGGTAGAAGGGGTGAAAACTGCTTCGGCAGCGTATGATTTGGCAAAGAAACACGATGTGGAAATGCCCATCTGCCGTCAGGCGTATGCAGTATTATTTGAAGGAAAAAGTCCCCGTGACGCAATTTTCGACTTGATGAATCGCGAAAAGAAACAGGAAACCGAGTATTTAAACAGTTAGAGGTGCAAAGACAATGAAGAAAACAAATTGGGCAGAAGATGTGAATTTAACCATGTTAACGGATTTTTATGAGTTAACCATGGCAAACGGATATTTCGAGCACGGATTGAAGGACAAAATTGCGGTGTTTGATATGTTTTTCCGCAAGGTTCCGGATGGGGGCGGGTTTGCTGTCATGGCAGGCTTAGAGCCTTTGATTTCCTATTTGAAAAATCTGAAATTTAACGAGGATGATATTGCCTTTTTGCGGAGCAAGGGAATGTTCAGCGAGGAGTTTTTGCAATATCTGGCAGATTTCAAGTTTTCTTGTGATGTGTGGGCGGTGGAGGAAGGAACACCCATTTTCCCTCATGAACCTGTGCTGATTGTAAGAGGGCCTGTGATTCAGGCACAGTTTGTGGAAACCATGGTACTCCTCAGCATCAACCATCAGAGTCTGATTGCCACCAAGGCAAACAGAATCGTCCGTGCCGCACAGGGAAAAGCGGTGATGGAATTTGGTTCCCGCCGTGCTCAAGGTTCTCACGGTGCTATTATGGGGGCAAGAGCTGCCTATATCGGCGGATGTGTGGGAACGGCTTGTGCCATTTGTGAAAAATATTATAACATTCCCGCCCTTGGTACCATGGCGCACAGCTGGGTGCAGATGTTTGACAGCGAATATGAAGCATTCCGTAAGTACGCGGAGGTGTATCCCCAGAGCTGTACCTTGCTGATTGATACTTATAATGTGTTAAAATCAGGGCTTCCCAACGCCATGCGGGTATTCAACGAGGTGGTCATTCCTGCAGGATACCGCCCCGGCGGGGTTCGGATTGACAGTGGGGATATTACCTATCTTACCAAAAGGGTGAGAAAAATTCTGGACGAAAACGGATTTTCCGATTGTCCCATTGTGGCGTCCAACTCTTTAGATGAAAAAATCATTGAAACCTTGTTGGCGCAAGGAGCAAAAATTGATTCCTTCGGTGTGGGCGAACGGTTGATTACCTCCCGTTCCGAACCGGTATTCGGCGGGATTTACAAGCTGGTAGCGGTAGAGGGGGAAGAAGGCGAGTATATCCCCAAAATCAAAATCAGCGAAAATGTTGCCAAGATTACCAATCCCGGCTTTAAAAAGGTGTATCGCCTGTTCTCGAGAGAAAACGATAAAGCCATTGCAGATGTGGTGACCGATTTTTCGGAAACCATTGATGATACGAAGGATTATGAAATTTTTGATCCGGAGCATACCTGGAAAAGGAAAACGGTGACGAATTTCTATGCCAAAGAATTGTTGAAACCCATTTTCCAAAAAGGAGAATGTGTGTACGAAAGTCCCTCTGTTCAAGACATTCAGAAATTCTGTAAGGAACAGGTAGGAACGCTGTGGGATGAAGTGCTGCGGTTTGACAACCCCCATGAATATTATGTGGATTTGTCTGAAAAGCTGTGGAACATTCGGGCAGAATTATTGGCAAAACACGGCAAATAAAAGTGGGTGTGTAGCAAAATGCGCACACCACAGACCGTCGAAAAAGTCGGTCTACCGCAAGCAAAGAAAGACAATAAAGAAACAATAATCATCAGCATTGTCTGCTAGAAAACATGAAAACCCGCTTGGAAAACATCGAATTTTCCAAGCGGTTGCTTGCTTTTTGCCAAA
>JAZNYR010000091.1:0-6804 GCA_045594525.1 Clostridia bacterium
AGATGCTGTTTCTGGTCAGCCCCAACGGGAACCAAATCCGCCTTGTACAGCAAAATATCTGCCGCCATCAGCACAGGATAATCAAACAATCCTACATTGATGTTATCCGCATGACGGGAGGATTTTTCCTTAAACTGGGTCATACGGTTCATTTCGCCCATGTATGTATAGCAGTTTAAAATCCAGCCCAGCTCCGCATGGCCGCTCACATGGGACTGGAAAAAGATAATGTTCTTTTCCGGATCCAGTCCGCAAGCCAAATACTGCGCCATCAGGCGAATACAACGGTCCCGCAATTCTTCAGGATTTTGACGGACGGTAAGGGCGTGCAAATCCGCTACCGCATACAAACAGTTATATTCTTCCTGCAATGCAGACCAGGTCTGAATAGCACCCAAATAATTTCCCAAGGTGACCACACCGGAGGGTTGCACCGCACTAAATATTGTTTTCTTTTCCATCGTTTTTTAAACCTCGCTTATAGTTCTTTTAACACATTTCCCAGAATTTTAATTCCCTTTTCAATCCGTTCATCATCCATACAGGAATAATTCAGACGGAAGGAGGAACAAGGCTTGTCCATATCATCCATAAAGGTACAGCCGGGAACAAATGCCACCTTCTGCTCAATGGCTTTACGGGACAGGGGCAGAGTATCCACATCCTTATGAATGGTACACCAGATAAAGAGTCCCCCCTGAGGCTTTGTCCAGGTCACATAATCGGGCATTTCCCGTTCCAGCGCCTCCAGCATCTTATGACAGCGATGACGGTACAACTCCGCCATTTTCTTCACATGAGCATCAAAATCATTCCGCTTGAAAAATTCTGCAACCAACATCTGATTTAATACCCCTGTATGTACATCATTCACCTGTTTGCATACATCAAGCCGTTCCATCAGTTCTTCACAACCGATACAATATCCCACACGAAGTCCGGGAGACAATGTTTTGGAAAAGCTTCCCGCATATACAACGGTGTTGCCGTCATCTAAAGATTTTACGGTAGGAACCGCCTCTCCGTCAAACCGAAGATTCCCGTAGGGATTATCCTCGATTATCATGACACCGTACTGTTTTGCCAGTTCCAGGAGTTTCTTCCGTTTTTCCAGACTCATGGTAATCCCCGAAGGGTTCTGGAAGGTGGGAATGGTATAAATAATTTTCACATTTTTTTCTGTTTTGAGAGCATCCTCTAACAGATTCATATCCATCCCGTCTGCCTCGCAAGGAATCCCCTTCAGCTTCGCTCCGTAGGAACGGAAGCTGTTTAACACACCGATAAAGCTGGGGTTTTCACAAATGACCGTGTCCCCTTCGTTAATCATGATTTTTGCAACCTGGTCGATTGCCTGATTGCCTCCTGCGGTAATCATCACATCTTCTCCGTCATGAAGATTGCCCGCCTTTCTTTCTCTTTCACGGACAAAATCCAATAAGGGCTTGTATCCTTGGGTCACACCGTAGGCAAGGGCTGTTCTCCCCTGCTCCTTTAAAATCTCTCCGGCAATCTCTGCCAGTTCGTCCTTCGGATACAGCTCCGGTGCAGGAGCTCCCCCCGCAAAAGAAATGATTTCAGGGTCGCCCATGAGCTTGAACATTTCACGGATGATAGACCCTTTCACACTGTTTACTTTATCTGAAAATATGTAATTCAACTGTTTCACCTCTGATTTTCAAAAAATTTTCCTATTTTTTAGTATATCACAGAAAATTCTTCTTGACAATAGTTAATTTAAAATATATGATAGTAAGAGAGGAATTTTTTCAGAAAAGGAGTTAATGAAGTTATGACAAAAATCAGAACCCGTTTTGCACCCAGCCCTACAGGATATATGCATATCGGAAATTTGCGTACCGCCCTGTATGCCTATCTGCTGGCAAAGCATGATGAGGGAACTTTTATTTTAAGAATTGAGGACACCGACCAGGAGCGTTATGTGGAAGGTGCGGTAGATATTATTTTCAAAAGCTTAAAAAGTGCAGGACTCATTCACGACGAAGGCCCCGACATTGGCGGAAAGACAGGCCCTTATGTCCAGAGTGAACGCCGTGGCATTTACTTAGAATATGCAAAAAAACTGGTAGAGCTGGGCGGTGCTTATTACTGTTTTTGCACCGAAGAACGGCTGGATGAAGTGAGAGAAGCCCAAAAGGCTGCAAAACAAACCCCCAAGTATGACGGACACTGTAAACATCTGTCCCAAGAAGAAATCGAAGAAAAACTGGCAGCGGGTGTACCTTATGTCATCCGTCAGCGGATTCCCGAAGAGGGTGTGACATCCTTTGACGATGTGGTTTACGGTCACATTGAAATCGAAAACCGCGAATTGGACGAAGGGGTACTGTTAAAATCTGACGGTCTGCCTACCTACAACTTTGCCAATGTGGTGGACGACCATCTCATGGGCATTACCCATATTATCCGCGGAAGTGAGTATCTCACCTCCACCCCCAAATACAATCTGCTGTATCAGGCATTTGGTTGGGACATTCCCACCTATGTTCATGTTGCCCCCATCGTAAAAGAGGGCGGTGTGAAATACAGCAAACGAAACGGAGACGCCTCCTATGAGGATTTCCTCAATATGGGTTACTTAAAAGAAGCAGTGATTAACTATGTGGCATTATTAGGCTGGAACCCGGGAACCGAGCAGGAAATTTTCACCATGGACGGACTGATTGAAGCCTTCGGCATTAAGGGTATCAGTAAATCTCCCGCGGTATTTGATATGAAAAAGCTTAACTGGATGAACGGAGAATATCTCCGTGCCAAGTCATCGGAGGAATTTTTCGAGTTGGCTCTGCCTTACTTAAAAGAATCCATTTCCCGTGAAGGAGTGGATTTGAAATTGTTGTCAGACCTGTTGCAAAATCGGTGCGAAAAGCTGTCTGATATTCCCCAAACCGTTGATTTCATCGACAAAATGGGTGACCATGACGAAACCCTTTACATCAGCAAAAAAATGAAAACCACACCTGAAATTTCTCTGAATGCTCTTGTGAAAACCAAAGAGGTTTTGGAAAACCTGTCTGATTGGTCTGAAAGTGCCATGAACGATGCACTGGCAAAACTGATTGAAGAAATGGGTGTGAAAAACGGGGTTGTGCTGTTCCCCTTGCGTGCAGCAGTATCGGGTAAAATGGTAACACCTGGCGGCGGTGTGGAGCTGGCTGTGATTTTAGGAAAAGAAGAAACCATGAACCGTCTGACACAGGAAATTGCATTTTTGCAATCGGTCACCCAATGAAACGGATTGTAATTTTTTCAGACACACACGGAAATATTCACCCTTGCTTAAGAGTCTTACCCGGGCTTGGGAAAATTTCCATGGTGATTCATCTGGGAGATACTGTGACGGACTGCCAGGAATTACACGGGTTTTATCCCCAAATCCCCTTTTTGTCCGTCAAGGGAAACAATGATTGGTTTTCCCCTCTTCCCACCATAACGCAAGCAGAGCTTGATGGCGTTAAAATGCTCTGTACCCACGGTCATTTGATGACTCGGACAGAAATGCTCAACGAGGCAAAAAAGTCGGGTTGCTCCTTTGTGCTGTTCGGTCATACCCACCGTTCCTTGCTGACAGAAATGGATGGGATCACCCTCTTAAATCCGGGAAGCATTTCCCGCCCCCGTGACGGTCGTGCCTCCTATGGTGTGATTGAGATAGAAGATGGAATTGCAAAAGGAGCAATTATAGAGTGTTAACAAAAAGCAAACCTACCAATCATTAGATGAGGTATAAAAACAGAGAGTATATCACTTCATTCAAGTGGCATACTCTCTTTCTCTTATAATCCCAATATATTCTTATGATGTCCCACATCAAGCAACAGAATTATCATTCCGTTATCATATTTCCATAATATGCGTATATCCATATTGACACTCATTTCAAACACATTGTCAAGTCCTTGAACCTTTTTTGTCCGCAGAGCAGGATAAAACGGATTTTGAACAAATAATTTTAATTTTTTTGCAACCAGATTCTGTTCTTGATTTGTTAAAGATTTTAAATTCTTTTCAAATTCTTTTGTGTATTTTATTTTATACATGATCTACATTGATCCCCATATCAGCAAACATATCTTCCACAGTATCAAAACTTTCTTGTGCTGAAAGCTGTGTCTCGGAGTCTTTGATCAATTTTGCAATTTTTACTAATTTATCTTTTGGATAAACGATAACCGGACAAAGAAATATGCCCCCGTCCTTTTCTATCACATCAAATTTGTCACCTTCGGAAATCCCCATTTTTTTAATAATTTCAGCCGGTATGGTAATTTGAGAACGACCTCTGATTTCTGCTAACATACAACTCACCTCTCGCAATTTCTGAATTTCTGATTTTCTTACACTATTATTATATGCAATTTTTCAAAAAAAGTCAAGTCTATTTTTAAAATTCAAGAAACAAACGAAAACGGAATTGCAAAAGGGGCAATTATAGGATGTTAATAGAAATGGACTGTCACATGACAGCCCCCAAACCACTGACAAACTCGGTCTATCGCAAGCACTGGAAGAAAATAATGAGAGTCATTTTATTAAAGACATAAAAACCGCTTGGAAAACATCGGATTTTCCAAGCGGTTTCTTGCTTTTTACCAAAATGAACACTTGCCGTACCCCCGTACTGTCTGCGATTCATTTTGGTAAAATATCCACTTCGTTTCTCAGTGTCTGCTTTTTTTAGCGGGTTGAAGAAAAATAGTGCAGAATGAACAAACTGAACTGTGGCAAGCTTTGCTTGCAAGGGTTACCCGAAGCGGTCTGTGCATTTTTCAACAACCCCTTATTATACTATTTGAACTCCATATTGCTCAAACCAAAAGTCAAATTGAATAAGCCATGCGATGAGCTGTGGCGTTGCCATGAGCTGACCAAACCAGGTGGTGTTTTCCGATTCCAGCATTTCCTTTAACTTTTTGGTATCCAGCAATTGATGGAGCACCCCTGACTTTTGTTCCAATCGTTTTTGCAACATTTCCGAAACGGTTTTTTGATACAGGGGATTGTGGGTTTTGGGATAAGGACTCTTTTTCCGATGCAAGATTTTATCAGGCAAAAACTCTGCCATAGCGTTACGGAGAAGTGCCTTTTCGGTCTGGTTTTCAAACTTAATCCGCCAGGGCACATTATAGACATATTCCAAAATCCTGTGGTCTGAAAAGGGCACCCGCACCTCCAGCCCGTTTGCCATACTCATTCTGTCTTTTCGCTCCAACAAAGAGGCCATAAAGTAACTGACAGAAAGCCATGTTGCCACTCTTGCGGTCTGGTCTTCAAAGGAGTCTGTATCCAATGTCTGACACTCACGGATGCTTTGCTGATACACGGTTGCCATATAGTCATATCCTTCCTCTGCCTTGACAATCTCATCATCAAACAGCTGAATCCTTGCCTTTGGATTGTGAATCCAGGGGAAGAAATCACGGTATAACATTCCGGGACGGTAAAACCAAGGATACCCTCCGAAAATCTCATCTGCACATTCTCCCGACAATGCCACCGTGTGCCCCTCTTTGACCTTGGAGCAAAAATACAGCAAAGAAGAATCAATATCCGCCTGACCGGGAATATCCCGTGCCAAGGTCGCGTCAAAAAGTGCTTGGGCAACGGACAGAGTGGGGGCGGTCAGAACAGAATGAGAAGTGCCCAACCATTCTGCTAAAAAGACAGCAAATTCATCATCTCCCTGAGGCTGAAACAGAGAGCTTTGGAAATTTTCCTTATTTCCCTCATATTCAAAAGAATAGGTAGATAAGGTTTCTCCGTAACGGCGGTATTCCCCTGCGGCAACAGAAGTAATCACCGAGGAATCCAAGCCTCCTGATAAGAAGGTGCACAAGGGCACATCACTGACCAACTGACGGGAAATGGCGTCCGTCAGCAATTCCCGTGTCCGCATGGCAGCCTCGAAGGGGGTATCGTGACATTCCCTTGCCTCCAGCGTCCAATAAGGACGAAGTCGAAGTCCGTGTTCCGAAAATACACCCGAGTACCCCGGCTTTACCTCAAAAATATTTTGAAACACACCGCTTCCCCCAATGGTAACAGGGGTTAAGTACAGTAGTTGCCACAGCCCTACATGGTCAATGTTCGGCTGAACGCATGGGTGAGCAAGGAGTGCTTTGATTTCAGAAGCAAACAAAAATGTGGAGCCTGCCATAGCGTAAAAAAGAGGCTTTACTCCCATACGGTCCCGTGCCAGAAAGAGCTGTTTCCTTCCTTCGTCATACACCCCAAAGGCAAAGATGCCGTTCATCTTTTCAGGACATTGTTCTCCAAACAAAATATAAGAATAAAGCACCACTTCCGTATCACAATGGGTTTTGAAAATGACCCCCAAACGGGACAGCTCATCCCGAAGTTCAGGGGTATTATAAAGTTCCCCGTTATAAACAACGGTGTACTTCTTTCCCTGCCACTCCGCCGTCATAGGTTGCAAACCGTTGTCAGGGTCAATGACGGACAAACGGTTGTGGTGGAGCATGGCAAACTCGCTGTAAAACGCATTGGTTTGGTCAGGACCCCGATGCTTCATGGTCATTCCCATCCGATTCAGCACATCCGCGTCCAGCTTATTCTTTTGTTCAAATTCTATCATTCCGCAAATAGAACACATGATCATCTCGCCTTTCTCAAAAATAAAAACTTCCTCTCGGCAAATAGTATATGCCAAAAAGAAGCTTTTTGTGTATGTTCTATTTTTTTAACGCACCAATGACAGAAAACAAAATAAAAAACAGGACACTGACCAATACAATTCCTGCCCCCGTAGGAACTGCAAAAACA
>JAZNYR010000092.1:0-7905 GCA_045594525.1 Clostridia bacterium
AATTGTTTCGCGGTAGGATACTTGTGGACGACCTACTGTTGCTTCTACCTTGAACTCACGCAACAAGCGGTCTACGATAATTTCCAAGTGCAATTCGCCCATACCGGCAATGATAGTTTGTCCGGTTTCTTCGTCTGTATAAGTCTTGAAAGTGGGGTCTTCTTCTGCCAGCTTGGACAGAGCAATACCCATCTTTTCCTGACCTGCTTTTGTCTTGGGTTCAATTGCAACACGGATAACGGGATCCGGGAATTCCATGGATTCCAGAATAATCGGTGCATTTTCTGCACACAGAGTATCCCCTGTGGTAGTATTTTTCAGACCGATTGCAGCGGCAATATCCCCTGCATAAACAGTGTCAATATCCTGTCTGTCGTTTGCGTGCATCTGCACCAGACGACCAACGCGTTCTTTGTTGCCCTTGGTGGTATTGATTACCGTGGAACCTGCATCCAGAGAACCGGAATACACACGGAAGAAGCACAATTTTCCAACAAAGGGGTCGGTTGCAATCTTGAAGGCAAGAGCGGAGAAGGGTTCGCTGTCGGAAGCCTTTCTTTCGTCTTCTTCTTCAGTGGTAGGATGAATCCCCTTGATTGCAGGAATATCCAGCGGAGAGGGCATATATTCTACGATTGCATCCAACAACATCTGAACACCCTTGTTACGGTAAGAAGTTCCGCACAGAACAGGAATCAGCTGAACTGTAACAGTACCGTGACGAAGTGCTTTTTTAATTTCGTCTACGGTTACTTCCTGGTCTTCCAGAACCTTTTCCATAATGGTTTCATCAACATCAGCCAAAGCTTCCAGCATTGCTGCACGGTATTCTTCGGCTTTGTCTCTCATATCTTCAGGAATTTCTTCCTCACGGACATCTTTCCCCAGGTCATCATAATACACTTCCGCCTTCATGGTAATCAAGTCAATGATTCCCTTAAAGGATTCTTCCGCACCGATGGGCAGCTGAATCGGAACTGCATTACACTTCAAACGGGTTTTCATCATATCTACAACATTGTAGAAATCCGCACCTAAGATATCCATTTTATTGACGTAAGCCATACGGGGAACCCCGTAAGTATCAGCCTGACGCCATACGGTTTCGGACTGGGGCTCAACGCCGCCCTTTGCACAGAATACAGTAACAGAACCGTCCAGTACACGCAAAGAACGCTCTACTTCAACAGTAAAGTCAACGTGTCCCGGTGTGTCGATAATGTTGATTCTGTGTTTTTTCCATTCACAGGTGGTTGCAGCAGAAGTAATGGTAATACCACGCTCCTGTTCCTGCACCATCCAGTCCATGGTTGCCGCACCATCATGAGTTTCACCGATTTTGTAATTTCTTCCGGTATAGAACAAAATACGCTCGGTGGTAGTTGTTTTACCGGCATCAATGTGCGCCATGATACCGATATTTCTAGTCATTTCTAATGTATGTGTTCTAGGCAACAGCCTCAAACCTCCTTTCGCATGGTGAAGTTATCCGACGACTACCATCTGAAATGAGCAAAAGCTTTGTTTGCTTCCGCCATACGATGCATTTCGTCTTTTCTCTTCACTGCACCGCCTACATTATTGCAGGCATCCAGCAATTCGTTCGCCAACCGTTCGCTCATGGTTCTTTCTCCACGGTTTCTGGAGAAAATGGTCAACCAACGCAAACCTAAGGTCTGGCGTCTTTCAGGTCTTACTTCGATCGGCACCTGGTAAGTAGCACCACCAACTCTGCGGGCTTTTACTTCCAGGACAGGCATTACATTGCCCAAACCTTCTTCAAACACTTCCAGAGGATTCTTTCCGGTTTTTTCCTTCAGAATTTCGAATGCGTCATAAACGATTCTCTGAGCAACACCCTTTTTTCCGTCCAGCATGATATTGTTGATCAGCTTGGTTACAACAACACTGTTGTAAAGGGGATCGGGCAGAACCTCTCTCTTGGGTACATGTCCTCTTCTTGGCACTTTACTTCCCTCCTTTTAAAATTTTAAAGTTCACAGGTACTCAACGGTTGTGACGCCAAAAAGTCACAGCCGCCGTCAGTGCAAAGTACTAAATATATCATAAATTCCGTACATCGCACTAAACTTCTGGTACAACATACGAATTACGCTTTCTTCGCTTTCTTTGCACCATACTTGGATCTTGACTGATTTCTGTTAGCAACACCGGCGGTATCTAATGTACCACGGATGATGTGATAACGCACACCAGGCAAGTCCTTTACTCTTCCGCCGCGGATCAGAACAACGCTATGCTCCTGCAAGTTGTGACCGATACCGGGAATGTAGGATGTTACTTCTACACCGTTGGTCAGTCTTACTCTGGCAACTTTACGCAATGCAGAGTTAGGCTTTTTAGGAGTCATGGTTTTAACCGTTGTGCAGACACCTCTTTTCTGAGGAGAGCTCTGATCGATGGGTTTTTTATGCAAGCTGTTAAAACCCTTGAGCAGCGCGGGAGCAGTGGATTTCTTGACAGAAGTCTTTCTTCCCTTTCTGACTAACTGATTAAAGGTTGGCAATCGTTTCACCTCCTGTATATAGAATAGAAAATATGGAAAGCGTTTTACCGCCTTTTCCCTAAATAAGCAGCACCGCCACAGCGGCACCCAAATCAATACCGCACACCTTCCCCAGGTGCACCATGGTATCCACCCATTCTACAGGAACACCCTTTTCCTCGCACAAAGCAACAAAAGGTTTTTTTACTGCATCCTGGGCATCACGGGCAATAAAGGCCATTTTAACCTTTTCCTCACTGACTGCTCTGGTTGACTGTTTCAACCCTACCAGTCGAGAGCCCGTCCTTAAATCTTCCAGCATTTTCTTTTCGCTCCTGCTCTTGATTTTTAAACGGCAACGACTGCGACAGAGAACCTCTGCCGCAGACTCGCGCATATTACATTTTATAATAATTAGCCGTTCTTGTCAAGTGTTTTTTTTATTTTCGTCAATTTTTTCGGGACGAACCCTTATTCTTCGGGTGACTCCACTTCAATTTCCACATTGGAATAACGGGAAACACCGGTACCGGCAGGAATCAGTTTACCTAAGATAACATTTTCCTTCAAACCAACCAGCGGGTCAACCTTACCCTTGATAGCAGCTTCGGTCAGAACTCTGGTTGTTTCCTGGAAGGATGCTGCTGACAGGAAGGAATCGGTTGCCAGAGATGCTTTGGTAATACCAAGCAGTACTCTTTGACCAACTGCAGGACGCAAGCCCGCTTTTTCTGCCTTTTCATTGGCATCCTCAAATACAAATCGGTCAACCAGGCTTCCGATTAACAAATCGGTATCGTTGGATTCTTCCACCTTCACCTTGTTCATCATCTGACGGGCAATAACCTCAACATGCTTATCGTTAATATCAACACCCTGCATCCGATAAACCTTCTGTACTTCCTGAATCAGATATTCCTGAACAGCGCCCAGACCCTTGATTCTCAAAATATCATGAGGATTGACAGGTCCTTCGGTAATCAGATCACCGGCCTTAATCACATCCCCTTCATTCACCTTCATACGGGAACCGAAAGGAATGGTATAGGTTTTTGCTTCTGCTAATTCGTCATTGGTTACAGTAACTTCACGGCGTTTTTTGTTTTCGCTTAAGGTTACCTTACCGCCAATTTCAGAAATCACAGCCAAGCCCTTGGGCTTTCTTGCTTCAAACAGTTCTTCTACACGGGGCAGACCCTGTGTAATATCGTCACCGGCAACACCACCGGTATGGAAGGTTCTCATGGTCAGCTGAGTACCCGGTTCACCGATGGACTGAGCAGCAATAATACCAACTGCTTCCCCGATGTTTACTTCCAAACGGGTTGCCAGGTTTTCACCGTAGCACTTCGCACAAACACCAACTCTTGCACGGCAGTTCAGAACGGAACGAATTCTAAATTCAGGATTCTTAATATCCGCTTCTTCGTAAGCCTTGACGATTTCCTTTGCCTGTTCTTCCGTCATTTTATCATCACGGCCGGCAAGAACTTCACCCGTTACAGGATGCTTGATTTCTTCTGCAGGATAACGGCCGGTCAAACGCTCTGCCAAAGGCTCAATGCCCTTAATATCACGAACCATGATTCCTTCATAAGTTCCGCAATCCTCTTCCCGGATAATCACATCCTGAGAAACATCTACCAGACGACGGGTCAGATAACCGGAGTCCGCTGTACGAAGAGCGGTATCTGCCAGACCCTTTCTGGCACCGTGAGAAGAAATGAAATATTCCAGTACCGTCAGGCCTTCACGGAAGTTAGCACGAATGGGCATTTCCACAGTCTTACCGGTAGTATCCGCCATCAGACCACGCATTGCAGCCAGCTGACGAATCTGGTTAACGCTACCACGGGCTCCGGAATGCGCCATCATGTAAATGGGGTTCAATGCATCCAGATTGCTCATGAGTGCTTCTGTTACTTTGTTACTTGTTGTATTCCAGGTATCAATAACCAAATTATGGCGTTCGTCATCAGAAATCAGACCACGGCGGAACTGCTTGGTAATCACTTCAACCTTCTGATCTGCTTCTGCCAGCAAGCCTTTCTTGGCTTCCGGAATTTCCATATCGGATACGCTAATGGTAATCGCACCTCTGGTGGAGAACTTAAAGCCCAGTGCCTTGATATGGTCAAGAACTTCAGCAGTTTCCGTGGTTCCGTGTACCTTGATACACTTATCCACAATCTTGCTCAGCTCACCTTTGGTAACCAAACGGGTAATTTCCAAATCAAAGTATTGTTCGGTGGGATTTCCCTGTTCGTCCACACGCTTTACATAACCCAGATCCTGAGGAATGTATTCGTTAAAAATCAAACGGCCAACGGTGGCATCAATCACACTGCTACGCATTTCGGGACCGTTTTCTCCCTGGACTTCCTTGGTCACACGAACCTTAATGGGTGCGTGGAGAGTAACAACCTTATTTTCATAAGCCATAAGGGCTTCGTTTACATCGGCAAACACCTTACCTGCACCCTTATCTTCATCCTTTTTCAAGGTCAGATAGTAGCTACCCAATACCATGTCCTGTGTAGGAACGGTAACAGGGTGTCCGTCCTGAGGCTTTAACAGGTTGTTGGCAGACAGCATCAAGAATCTTGCTTCTGCCTGTGCTTCTGCAGACAGAGGAACATGGACCGCCATCTGGTCACCGTCAAAGTCGGCGTTGTACGCGGTACAAACCAAGGGATGAAGCTTCAATGCTTTACCGCTTACCAAAACAGGTTCAAATGCCTGAATACCCAGTCTGTGCAGGGTAGGAGCACGGTTTAAGAGTACCGGATGTTCTTTAATGACATCCTCCAGTACATCCCAGACTTCATCTCTTACCCGTTCCACCATACGCTTCGCACTCTTGATGTTATGCGCCTTGCCTTCTTTGACCAACCGCTTCATCACAAAGGGTTTGAACAGCTCTAACGCCATTTCTTTGGGCAAACCGCACTGGTAAATCTTTAAATCAGGACCAACTACGATAACAGAACGGCCGGAATAGTCAACACGCTTACCCAACAGGTTCTGTCTGAAACGGCCCTGTTTTCCCTTTAACATATCGGACAGGGATTTTAATGCACGGTTTCCGGGTCCGGTCACCGGTCTTCCCCGACGGCCGTTGTCAATCAGCGCATCTACTGCTTCCTGCAGCATTCTCTTTTCGTTACGCACGATAATATCAGGTGCGCCCAATTCAAGCAGCTTTCTCAACCGATTGTTACGGTTGATGATTCTGCGGTACAAATCATTTAAGTCACTGGTAGCAAAACGGCCGCCATCCAGCTGAACCATAGGACGGATTTCCGGAGGAATCACCGGAACCACATCCATAATCATCCAAGCAGGGTCATTATCAGACAAACGGAAGGCTTCTACTACTTCCAAACGCTTAATAATTCTGATCTTTTTCTGACCGGTTGCTTCTTCCAGTTCTGCTTTCAGTTCACGGGACAATTCTGTCAAATCAATCCGCTGTAATAATTCTTTGACAGCTTCTGCGCCCATTCCCGCACGGAAACGGTCACCATATTTATCCAGATAATCCCGATATTCTTTTTCACTTAACACCTGTCGTTCCATCAAAGGAGTTTTTCCTGCTTCGATGACAACATAAGATGCAAAATACAATACTTTTTCCAACAGTCTGGGAGACATATCAAGTAACAATCCCATTCTGCTGGGCACACCCTTAAAGTACCAGATGTGAGAAACGGGAGCTGCCAGTTCAATATGGCCCATCCGTTCCCGACGCACCTTGGCACGGGTTACTTCAACGCCGCAACGGTCACAAACGATGCCTTTATAACGAACGCGTTTGTACTTTCCGCAGTGACATTCCCAATCCTTCTGAGGTCCAAAAATCCGTTCGCAGAACAATCCGTCCCGTTCCGGTTTTAAGGTTCTGTAATTGATGGTTTCGGGTTTTTTTACTTCACCGTGAGACCAGGATCTGATTTGTTCCGGTGAGGCAAGCCCGATTTTTATCGCATCAAAATTTTCATATTCACCCATTTTTTCTTACCTCCCTTAAAAATCAAGATCGTCGTCTTCGTCTTCGAAATCATCATCGAAGTCGTCCGGCATATCCATATCGTTATCGTACAAGTCATCTTCTTCAGATTCTTGCTCTTCGTCCTCCATCAGCACGCTGAGCAGGGTGTCTGCTTCATCCATTTCTTCAGTTGGGAAATGCTCTTCTCCGTAGTGGTTCATGAGTCTTTCCTTTTCTTCCGGATCTAAAGTGGGCAGATCTGCAAATTCATCGTCCATGGATTCCTTCAGTTCTATGACATTGCCTTCCTCATCCAGCACATTCACATCCAGTGCCAAACTCTGCAATTCTTTAATCAATACCTTAAAGGATTCGGGAATGCCCGCTTTTGGTACATTCTCACCCTTTACGATAGATTCATAAGTCTTCACACGGCCCACAACATCGTCCGACTTCACCGTCAGGATTTCCTGCAGGGTATAAGCAGAACCATAAGCTTCCAGAGCCCAAACTTCCATTTCACCGAAACGCTGACCACCGAACTGTGCCTTACCACCCAGAGGCTGCTGAGTAACCAAAGAGTAAGGACCGGTGGAACGGGCGTGAATCTTATCGTCAACTAAGTGAACCAGCTTTAACATATACATATAACCAACGGTTACAGGATTATCAAAGGGTTCCCCGGTACGACCGTCATACAGCAAGGTTTTTCCGTTGGGATTGTACCCTGCCTGCTCCAGTGTTTCCATAATATCTTCTTCGCTTGCACCGTCAAATACAGGAGTGGCAATCTTCCAACCCAATGCTTTAGCGGCATAGCCAAGATGCACTTCTAATACCTGACCGATATTCATACGGGAAGGTACGCCCAGAGGATTTAACACAATCTGCAAGGGAGTACCGTCAGGCAGGAAGGGCATATCCTCTTCCGGCAGAATTCTGGAAACAACACCCTTGTTTCCATGACGGCCTGCCATTTTATCACCCACAGAGATTTTTCTCTTCTGTGCGATATAACATCTTACAATCTGGTTGACTCCGGGAGGCAGATCGTCGCAGTTATCTTTGGTAAAGATTTTTACATCAACAATGATACCGTATTCCCCATGAGGTACACGCAGGGAAGTATCTCTTACTTCTCTTGCCTTTTCGCCGAAGATGGCTCTAAGCAGTCTTTCTTCTGCAGTCAGTTCCGTTTCACCCTTGGGTGTTACTTTACCAACCAGAATGTCGTTGGGGCGAACTTCCGCACCGATACGGATGATACCTCTTTCGTCCAGATCTTTCAGCGCATCTTCACCAACGTTGGGGATATCTCTTGTGATTTCTTCGGGACCCAGTTTTGTATCTCTTGCATCTGCTTCGAATTCATTGATATGAACGGAAGTATAAACGTCTTCCTGAACCA
>JAZNYR010000093.1:0-1803 GCA_045594525.1 Clostridia bacterium
GAGGATTTTAAAGCTATTTTACGAGAAGGAGCGGATAAGATTTCTGTCAATTCTGCGGCAATTAAAAATCCCACTCTCATTCGTGAGGCGGCGGATAAATTCGGAAGTCAATGTGTGGTAGTTGCCATTGATGCAAAGCGAAATCCCACCGAGGATAAATGGGAGGTTTACTTAAACGGCGGTCGGGTCAATACGGGTCTTGTTGCTCTTTCCTGGGCAGAAGAAGTGTATCGTCTGGGAGCGGGAGAAATCCTGCTTACCAGTATGGATTGTGACGGTACCAAAAACGGCTATGACCTGAATTTGACCAGAAAAATTTCAGATTTGGTGGACATTCCCGTTATTGCATCGGGCGGTGCGGGGAATATGGAGCATTTTTACGATGCCATTGTGGACGGTGGTGCAGAAGCGGTGTTGGCAGCATCCTTGTTCCACTATAACGAAATTGCCATTCCCGATTTAAAAAAATATTTAAAAGAACGGGGAATTTCCGTACGGCTGTAATGCTGTGTTTAAAAATGAATAAAAGTAAAAAAATTGCACATAATGATTTATGAATCAAAGAGATTAAAGTAAAGGAGACATTGCAATGCTTGATAATTTATCTTTGGTACTGATCATTATCGGTGCGTTGAACTGGGGATCTATCGGTTTGTTTGGATTTGATCTGGTAGGTTCACTGTTTGGTGGTCAGGGAGCTGCAATCAGCAGAATTATCTTCTCCCTGGTAGGCCTTGCGGGACTTTGGGCAATCACCCTGCTGTTCCGTGAAAAAGAGCCTGTAAGACATCAGTAAAAAAAGAGGCTGCCTGCCTCTTTTTTTTGTTAAAAAATCAGGTACAACAGACAAGAAATCAAAGCAGCTGTTCCGATTAACACATACCCCAAAACACGATGCCATTTGTTTTTTTGAGGATTGATTTGGTTTTGATTGTATTGATCGATAATCCGCTGTGCTTCTATGACAATTCCTTCTTCCGAGGCGTAAAATTCTTTGTTGCCCGGATTCTTTTTTAAAATCAGAATGGCTTGTTCCACATAGGATGAATCAATGTTCTGAATAACCACTACATTTCTTGATTTTCCGTAAATCATGGTGACCTCTCCTTTATCCTTGATACATGTATTTTGGACGGAAAAAGGGAGGATTATTCATAAATTGGATTTTTTTGCAAGAATATACTTGCACTTTTGATTTTTTTGGTGTATAATAAAAGTATAGATTAGATCATAATGGCTCATATTAACTAAGAGCAGTAGATAAGAAAGGTGGTTTTAGCAATGTCTGATCATCCGATTCAGGGTTTGATGGCAACTGCAATGCAAAGTATTAAGGAAATGGTTGATGTAAACACAATCGTAGGTACTCCGGTGGAAACCTCGGAAGGAACAATCATTATTCCCATTTCAAAGGTAAGCTTTGGTTTTGCAGCAGGTGGTTCCGAGTTTCAAACTCCCGAAAAAGTGAAAGCATCTGATTCTTCCAACCTGTTTGGCGGAGGAAGCGGTGCGGGCGTTTCAATCCAACCGGTGGCGTTTATGATTGTTGGGAAAAATCAGATTAAGCTGATGCCTGTGAATCAGGACAATCCTATCGACAAGCTGGTGGATTATATTCCCGATGCAGTAGAGAAAATAAGCTCTGCAATTTCGGGCAAAAAGAAAAGCAAAGAACAGTCAGAAGAATAAACCCTATCACCTGCTCATATTCTTTAATGAGGGCAGGTGATTGTTCTGTTTAAACATAGTTTATTGATATTAATACTGATCGTTTTGATTCCCATAAAAGGATTTTGCTATTCT
>JAZNYR010000094.1:0-1858 GCA_045594525.1 Clostridia bacterium
CCCAAATACATAGGCACCAGTGCCGCATGCTCACGGGAGGAACCCTGACCATAGTTTGCTCCCCCTACAATAATGCTGGAACCAAGAGATTCTGCCCGTTCAGGGAAGGTTTCATCGCATACGGTAAAGCAGAATTTGGAAATTGCAGGAATATTAGACCGCAAAGGCAGAATTTTCGCCCCCGCAGGCATAATGTGGTCTGTTGTAATATTGTCCCCTACCTTCAAAGAGCAAGGACAGTCAATGGTGTCCTCCAAAGGAGTGGTTGTGGGGAAAGGTTTGATGTTGGGACCTCTTAAAATCTCAACAGTATCCATTTCGCTTTCCGCCACGGGAGGCACTACCATATTATCGTTAATCAAAAATTCATTAGGCAACAAAAAGTCGGGCATTTCTCCCAAAGTAGTGGGATCGGTCAGCACACCTGTAATGGCAGAAATTGCTGCAGTTTCGGGAGATACCAGATAAATCTGACCGTCTTTCGTACCCGAACGGCCTTCAAAGTTACGATTGAAGGTACGCAAGGAAATTCCTTTTGAATTGGGAGACTGTCCCATTCCGATACAAGGCCCGCAGGCACTTTCCAAAATTCTTGCCCCTGCATCAATGAGCACAGACAAGGCACCGTTTTCCGCCAGCATGTTAAGCACCTGTTTTGAACCGGGTGCAATGGAAAGGGATACATCGGGATGCACCGTTTTCCCCTTTAAAATATGAGCAACCTTTAACATATCCAGCAAAGAACTGTTGGTACAAGAGCCGATACAAACCTGATCAATTTTCATTTCGCCGATTTCTTTGACGGATTTTACATTATCGGGAGAATGAGGGCAAGCCGCCGCAGGTTCCACCTCTGACAAATCAATGGTGAGTACCTGATCATAAACTGCATCTTCATCGGCAGATAACGCCACCCAATCCTGTTCTCTTTTCTGGGCTTTCATAAATTCATAAGTCAGCTCATCAGAAGGGAAAATAGAGGTGGTTGCACCAAGCTCTGCACCCATATTGGTAATGGTGGCACGCTCAGGAACGGTCAGAGTTTTCACACCTTCACCGCAGTATTCAATCACCTTGCCAACACCGCCCTTAACGGACAGGCGCTTTAACACTTCCAAAATCACATCTTTTGCAGCAACCCAAGGACGAAGCTTTCCGGTAAGCTCAATTTTCACGATTTCGGGATAAGTGATATAATAAGCACCGCCGCCCATGGCAACAGCAACATCAAGACCGCCGGCACCAATGGCAATCATGCCAAGGCCTCCCCCTGTTGGAGTATGAGAATCGGAACCAATTAAGGTTTTTCCGGGGATTCCAAACCGTTCCAGGTGGACCTGATGGCAGATTCCGTTACCGGGACGAGAGAAATAAATTCCGTGTTTTTTTGCCACAGAACCAATAAATCTGTGGTCATCTGCATTTTCAAAGCCGTTTTGCAGAGTATTATGGTCAATGTAAGCCACAGACCGTTCTGTTTTTACTCGGGGAATTCCCATGGCTTCAAATTCTAAGTAAGCCATGGTTCCGGTAGCGTCCTGCGTCAGCGTCTGGTCAATCCGCAAACCGATTTCGGTTCCCTTTTCAAACACACCGTCAATCAGATGTGCTTTTAAAATTTTTTCGGTCAATGTCAAACCCATTTGTAATCATTCCCTTCTATCATTAAAAAGGGAAGATTCCAAAGAACCTTCCCGTTCTCTTTTCTACTTATTATAGCATATTTCCCCTGTTTCGTCAACTGTTTTCTGTAATGAAGCCTTAGCTTGTACTCTATCAAATTTATTTTCAGGTTTTAATGAAAATTGAGAATGTGACAAATTTCTGTAAGGTTTGACAAATCCATCACTTTATGGTA
>JAZNYR010000095.1:0-2858 GCA_045594525.1 Clostridia bacterium
TAAAGGGTGCAATCAACACAGCGGTAATCCGCAAGGATTCTGCCAGATGATACATCACTCCTGCCAATCTTCCCTTGCTGTTTTCATCCTTTGCCAGCACCCATGGAGCCGTTTCGTCAATATACTTATTGGTTCTGGATACCAATTTCCAAATTTGTGTGAGAGCAGTGTTAAACTGCAGGGTATCCATCAGTTCCTCTACCTTCACGGGTGTTTCTGCCGCCAACGCTTCCAGTTGGTCGTCAAATTCACCTGATTCTATCGTTTCGGGCAAAGTTCCCCCAAAATATTTTTCAATCATGGCAACAGTACGGCTGAGAAGATTTCCCAAATCGTTTGCCAAATCGGAATTGATTCTGTTAATGAGGGCTTCATTGGTGAACACACCGTCAGCTCCGAAGGGAACCTCACGAAGGAGGAAATAACGAATGGCATCCACGCCGTACAAATCAATCAGTACCAACGGGTCAACCACATTCCCCTTGGATTTGGACATTTTTCCGCCCTCTAATAGTAACCAACCGTGACCGAACACCTGATGCGGCAAGGGCAAATCCAGCGCCATAAGCATTGCGGGCCAGATAATGGTATGGAACCGCACAATTTCTTTTCCTACCAGATGCACATCTGCAGGCCAGTAGGTGTTAAACTTGGAATCGTCATCCGACAAATATCCAAGAGCGGTAATATAATTTGTGAGTGCATCCAGCCACACATAAATCACATGCTTGGGGTCAAAGGTCACAGGAATTCCCCACTTGAAACTGGTTCTGGAAACGCACAAATCCTCCAGACCGGGACGCAAGAAATTATTGAGCATTTCATTTTGTCTGGACTGGGGCAGAATAAATTCAGGATTGTTTTCAATCAGCTCAATCAGCTTGTCCTGATATTTGGACAGACGGAAGAAATAACTTTCTTCTTTGGTCAGCTCCACTTCCCGTCCGCAATCGGGGCATTTTCCGTCCACCAGCTGATGCTCCGTCCAAAAGGATTCACAGGGAGTGCAGTACCACCCCTCGTATTCGCTTTTATAAATATCTCCTTTTTCATACAGCTTATCAAAGATTTTCTGCACGATTTTTTCATGGCGTTCTTCGGTGGTTCTGATAAAATCGTCATTGGTAATATCAAGTGCCTTCCAAACCTTTTGAAAACCCGCCACAATTTCATCTACATAAGCCTGTGGGGTAACGCCCGCTTCGGCTGCTTTTCTCTCAATTTTCTGACCATGCTCGTCAGACCCTGTAAGGAAATACACATCGTAGCCCCGCATTCGCTTGTATCTCGCCATTGCGTCCGCCGCCACAGTTGTATAAGAATGACCGATATGGGGCTTGCCGCTGGGATAATAAATCGGGGTTGTGATGTAAAACTTTTCTTGACTCATCGTTTCCTTACCTCCTAAAAATTTCATTATACCCTATTATATCAAAAACTATTTCATTTGTCAAACATTCCCTTATGAAATTCTCTTTTTATATTGACTTTTGATTCAAAATAAGGTAAGATAGAAGTAACAAAAAGAAAGGATGAGATTCCAATGAAAAAAATAGCTTTATTCTTAATTGTAACTTTGATTTGCTCTCTGTTGGCATTTCCTGCAGGAGCGGACGAAGGCATTACCGTTTTGGTAGATGGAAAACCCGTTGCCTTTGATGTGGCACCCATGATGAAGGAGGACCGCGTATTCATTCCCCTTCGTGCAGTAGGAGAAGCATTGGGTGCTTATGTAGAATGGGATGAGGAAACCCAGAGAGTGGGAATCGGAAAAAGAGGAACCCTTCAATATCTGACTCTGGGAGATAACAAAGCCTCTGTTATCCATGATTCTGAGAAAAAAGAAGTAACCCTCGATGTGGCTCCCTTTACGGTAAATGACCGCACTTTAGTTCCCGTTCGCTACATAGCAGAAGGCTTTGATGCAAAAGTTGACTGGGACAACGATACCAACACCGTACTGATCACAAGTAACAACCCCATTGTTATGACCATTAACGGTGCAGAAGTAACAGAAGGCATTTATAATTTCTTTTTGGTATCCAGTGAATCTGTAGAGGATCAATTATTATCCATCTTCGGTTTTAACAAATTTGTGGAAGAAACAGGAATCACTGTGACGGAAAAAGATATATGGAACGCCGCTAATGTGGCAGGGGAAGAAGAGTATAACAATCTTCGCCAGAACTTCCTGCTGATGGGAATGACAGCATCGGAATTTGACTTTTTCACCCGTTCCATGGCTTCCGGAAATGTGGTATATGAGCACGCGGAAAAAGACACAACCGAGGAAGAAATAAAAAAATTCTATGAATCTGAATTTGTGGCAGCAAAGCACATTTTGCTGATTACCGAAGACAAAGACAAGGAAACTGTGAAAAAGCAGGCAGAAGATCTCCTTGCCCGCATCAACAAGGGAGAAGATTTTGACAAGCTGATGAAGGAATATTCCGAAGATCCGGGTCTTCTCGATTATCCTGACGGATACACCTTCTCCCGCGGGGAAATGGTAGAAGAATTTGAAGCTGCCGCTTTTGCTTTAAAGGAAGGTCAGGTCAGCGAATTGGTAGAAACGGACTATGGCTATCACATCATTAAGAGATTGCCCTTGGAACCATTAGAAGATATTGATGAGTTCAGAGGTACTTTTGCTTTCGCTTATATGCAATCCATCATGGACCAAGCAGAAGTGACCAAAAATCAGGAACTCATTGACAGCATGGATGTTGAGTTACGAATGTCTATTTTTGAAGCAATCATGTCACAGAATTAAGCTCAAAAAGGGGGTTGTAGCATATTTGCTACAACCCCCAGACCGTCGAAAAAGTCGGTCTACCGCAAGCAAAGAAAGACAATAA
>JAZNYR010000096.1:0-7756 GCA_045594525.1 Clostridia bacterium
AGCCGAATGGAAGAACAGATTGGATTGTGGGGCAGAATGTATCATAATCAGGCGCCCTGGTGCAAGGGAGATGTAAAAAGTTTGAATCTTCCCAGCATCATTGCGGCGGAACTTGCGGCAATGACAACCATGGAGTTTTCTTCCCATGTAACGGGAAGCAAGCGGGCAGAATTTTTGTCTGCACAGTACGAGAGTGTCTTAAGAGACCTTCGGAAAATTACCGAATATGCGGCTGCGATGGGCGGAGTAGCGTTAAAGCCTTATGTGTCGGGTAAAAAAATCGGGGTTGACTGTGTGCTGGCAGATTGCTTTTTGCCAATCAGCTTCGACAGTACCGGCCACCTGACGGGGGCGGTATTTGCCGATTGTTATGTGTCGGGAAAGGCTGAATACCTTCGGTTAGAACGCCATCAGCTGACAAAAGACGGGTATGAAATCTGTAACTTTGCTTATGAAAAAAGCGGAACAAACTGGAAAGAAATTTTACTTTCTGCTGTTCCAAAATGGGCAGATCTGACCCGTAAAATGACAGTAGAAGGTGTTGACAAACCCCTGTTTGCTTACCTGAAAATGCCCGGAGCCAACACGGTGGATACAAGCTCCCCTTTAGGAGTTTCGGTGTATCAGAAGGCTGTGGATTTGATTGAGCAGGCTGACCGACAGTATTCCCGTCTGTTATGGGAATTTGAAGGAGGCGAGCTTGCCATTGACGCCAGTGCTGAAGCCTTGGGCTATGACCGTGAGGGAAAAGCCACAATGCCGAAACTCAACCGCAGATTGTTCCGCGGATTGGAAATTGATGCAGGCGGACAGGACTTATACAGCGTCTTTTCCCCCGCGTTAAGAGATAAATCTCTGATCAACGGCTTGAATGAAATCTTAAGCCGAATCGAGGATGCTTGTGGCCTGGCACGGGGAACGATTTCCCATCCTGAAGGAGAAGTAGTCCGCACGGCTACCGAGCTTAAAATGATGCGGCAACGGTCTTATACCACGGTCCGTGATATTCAAAAAGCCATTGTGGCGGCGTTAGAGGATTTGTTGTATGCCATTGATGTCTGGACGGATGTTTACGAGCTGGCACCAAAGGGAAACTGGGATGCATCATTTCGGTTTGACGATTCGGTTCTCACTGATCGCAGTCAGGAATTTTCTGAGAGAAAACAGCTGGTAGAGGCAGGCATCATGCATCCTTGGGAATTTCGGATGTGGTATCTGGGCGAGAGCGAGGAGCAGGCGAAGGAGGTAATAAAGTGAATCAGGAATTTTTATCCGGCTTAGGGCTGGAGGAAGAAACAGTAACACAGATTTTGGAGGAGTATGAAAGGGAGCAGCAACAAACGCTGTTTCAAAATGAGCTTCATAAGGAATTGGAGCTTGCGGGAGCAAAATCTGTAAAAGCGGCGGTTGCGTTGCTGGATTGTGAGGGGTTGTCTTTGGAGGACGGGAACATTTCGGGCCTTTCCGAACAGCTTTCTGTGCTCAAAGAAGAGCATCCCTACTTATTTCAGACGGAGCTTCCCCGTGCAGTAGCAAGCGCAATGGGTGGCGGCGAATCGGAACGCTCACTGTTTTCGGTAATCCGTTCTGCTGCCGGACTGTAATTTAAAAACGAAAGGATATGATATTTATGGCAAATTCAATTACTTTAGCAGATAAATTTTTACCCATGGTGGACGAAATTTATAAGGAACAGTCTGTGACAGAATGTCTGGACACCACCTCTCAACCCGATGTAAGCGGTGCAGATGAGGTGCAGATTTTAAAAATTTCCACCACCGGTTTGGGAGATTATTCCCGTGAAACCGGTTATCCTCAGGGGGATGTTACTGCTGCTTGGGAAACTCTGCAGTTGACTGAAGAAAGAGGAAAGGAATTCTCCATTGACAGAATGGATGACGAGGAAATGCTGGGGGTTGCTTTTGGCACACTGACCGGCTCTTTTGTCAGAGAACAGGTGGTTCCCGAGCTTGATGCTTACCGTTTTGCAAAATATGCATCCACTGAAGGAATTTCTTCTGCATCAGAAGATTTGACCGCTGAAACCGTTTTAGCGGCAATTGATGAAGCAACTCGTCAGATGGACGAGGATGAGGTGCCTCAGACCGGAAGAATTTTATTTGTCAGCAGCGAATTGAAGCCTCTTCTGAACAGCGCTCTGACCCGTACCTGGACCAGCCAGGGAAATGTAAGCACGGTTCTCACTACCTATAACGATATGGTAGTAAAATATGTTCCCAAGGGCCGTTTCTACAGCAAAACTACCATTAATGACGGTTCCTCTGAATGGGGTTATACAAAGGCAGAAGACGCAAAGGATATTAACTTTATGATTGTATATCCTCCTTCTGTTGTTCAGGTGAAAAAGGTAATGATTCCCAAAATCTTTACCCCTGATCAGAATCAGGAGAAGGATGCCTGGAAGTTCCAGTTCCGTCTGTATCACGATGCTTTCGTTCTGGATAATAAGAAAAAGGGCGTTTACCTCCACACTGTAGCCTAAAGGAGTGTTGCCGTATGTACGCGGATTTTACTTATTACAAAAATGTCTTTCATGGCAAAAAAATCCCGGACAGCGACAGTTTTCTTTCTGTGGCTGCGGGAGCGGGGGCGGCACTTGACCGTCTTACCTTCGGCAGACTGACAAAATCAACTCCCGGTGCGGCTGATGCTCTTTGTGCTGTTTGTGAAGTGATTTATACCCGATTGCATCGAGAAGGAATCAAATCGGAAAGTGTGGACGGGTACAGTGTGACTTACTGCGATGAAGGATTGAGCAGAAATTTACGGCAAACGGTACGGCTTTATCTGGAACCTGCTTTGCTGTATCGGGGATGTTAGGAGGGATTGGATGATTTGGAACCAAACGGTGACTTTGTTTCACAAGGAGATGAAAAACCGTCAGGAGGTTTGGGATTCTCAAGTGTTTCGTGGTGTATCTGCTGTAACGGTGCAAAAATCCTCTCCCTATTCAACCGGAATGGAGCCGGACAATCAATTGATTGTCCGGATTCCGGGTAAGGCATTTCTGAATGTCGCACCGGGGGATCGGCTGCTGTTGGGAGAATACGCTGTAACCTCGGATTCTCCTGAATTTCAAAAGGCGTTTCTTGTATCGAGTGTCACAGACAACCGACGGGGCCGGGGAGAACTTTGGCATTATAAGGTGGTGTGCCAATGATTTCCAGTATTCTGATTTTGAAAAGTGCAAATGCAATATTAGAAAAAAGGGGACTGGCGCCAAAAGGAACAATCCATCAAAAGTTGGATCAGGAGGTAGAGCTGCGAAGCCGCCCTTATGTTCCCCGTAAGTACGGATTTTTAGAGGAAAGCGGAACAGCCTCCTTTCCTTCTGTTGGTTTTGTTCAATGGAACAGGCCTTATGCCAAATACCAGTATTACGGTTATGTAATGAAGGGAAGGAAATCTAAAATTCTGACCGGTATCCCCTTGAAAAGTCATGGCGGCGGGTTGCGTGGGTCCCGATGGTTTGAACGGATGAAGATCGACTGCATCGGGACAATTGTACAGACCCTTGCGAAGCTGGCGGGAGGGAAAGCAAAATGAGTATTTTAGAGCATATCAGAGATTTTATTGCTGAATGTCCTTTGCTGACAGATGGCTGTATCCACATGGATTTTTTGGATGACAGAATGTACGGCTATATGTTAGAAGGTGTGCCTGTGGCAGAGGTGGTGAGGCGGTATGCAGACGGCGGAAGTATTCGCCGTTATGAGTTTGTATTTGGTGCCAGACTTCCGTACGGAAGTAGTCAGACTGCTCTGAATCACCAATTTTATCAGCAGTTTTCTCAATGGCTGGAGCAACAGTCAGATGCCGGTAATTTTCCCGAGTTGGGAGAGGGAAAGGTGCCTCACAGTATGAAGGCACTGTCCCACGGTTATTTACTGGACGGTGATGGAAACTGCGCCAGATACCAGATTCAATGTGAACTGGAATATTATCAGGATTAGGAGGAAAAGAAATGAAAGGTAATATTGTACAGCGTGCCAAAAAACTGGCATTTTACGGTGTTCCAAAGGAAACTGAAACGGTATTTCACAGAATGAAGGGATTTACCAAACTGGAAACAGAAAAAAATCCCAGCGAATACAGCCGTCAATATGTGGATGAGCTGTTTGAGGAAACAGATGTAACGGGATACAGTCCCTCTGTTTTGTACGAATTTGACCGTTATGCTGATGATCCGGTTCATCAGGATATGGTGATGTTGACGGACAGAGAAATGATTGGGGATGATGCAATCAGAACACTGATTATGGCGGATCTTGCAGTGCCCAATGAAGATGGCACATTTCCTGCTATTATGAGGGATTTTGCAGTCATTCCCGACAGCGAAGGGGACGGAACGGATGCCTATATTTATACCGGTTCTTTCCGTGCAAAGGGAGAAAAGGTAATCGGGACAGTTCAGATCACCGATGAGGTTGCGGTATTTACCGAACAGTAGGCAGGTGAGAAAAGTGCAGAAAATGAAATTTCAATTCGGAGCATTTAAACGACAAATTGATTTGTCTGATGTGGATTTTGTGTTGCGGTATGAACAGGCAATTACAGAATATGAAGAAGGAATTCAAGGAATGAATCGTGAGGTGGCGCCTTCTGCCCAATTGGAGCAGATATGCCAGTTGTTCTTTTCTTTGTTTGACAAGTTGTTTGGAGATGGGAGTGCAAAGGAAATGTTCGGAGAAACCAAGAGCGTTGCTTTGTGCACAAAAGCCTTTACCGCACTGCTTCGTTCCATGAGTCAGTATGCCGGGGCCTTAAATCAAGAGGGAGAAATATGAATTTTTGGGTAACATCCTTGCCCGATACTGTAACAATTGAAGGGAAGGAATACCCTATTCATACAGACTTTCGTGTATGGGTAAGGTGCGGAATATTATTGGAACGAGAGAAAAATCCTATTTTATTGGCGGTGGAGCTGCTGAAACTTTGTTACCCGGCACTCCCCCCCTCCTTCGAGGGGGCAATGGAAGGAATATTCTCCTTTTATAGCGGATGCGAAAAAACAAAAAGGGATGAAGTAAGAACAAAACCAATTTATAGTTTTGAGCATGACGGAGACCTGATTTATGCCGCATTTTATAGTCAATATGGAATTGATCTGGCATACGCCTCCCTGCATTGGTATCAATTTCGGGCATTATTCTCAGGTTTGGAGGAGAAGAGCCGCTTTGCCGAGGTTCTTGGGGCAAGAGAAATGAATCTTTCCAAAATTTCTGACCCGGCACAGAAGGCATACTATAGAAAATTAAAAGCAATCTACCGTCTGCCGGGAGAAGCGGATGCAGCAGACGGATTGGAGGCTCTGTTTTGATCGGCTCACAGTGAAAACAGAAAAAATTTTGTGAGCAGAAGGGTTGATGTTATGAGTGACGGTGCAGTGGTTATTTCCACGGAGCTTAATACAGATGATTTTATGCGGGCACTGGAAGGTCTTGCCACACTTGCAAGGGGTGCTATGGAACGGGTAGTTGGTGTGTTTACAGAGTTGAGAGATCGGGTTGCTCAAACCTTGCAAAATGCCAAAGAAACGCTGTTAACCGCAGCAACAACCTGGCTGGAAGGATTGGGAACAGCGGCAAGAGGTGCAAAGGAATTTGTATTCACTACCTTGGGACAAATGATTACCGATGCAGTCAATGCTTTATGGAATAAGGCAGAATCACTGTTGTCAGCTGCGACAAACTTTTTTCAAGGATTGGCAACGGCAGCAAAACAGAAAGGGGTAGCTTGTCTGAATGCGCTGGGAGAGTTAATCAATCAGGTTTTGAATACTGTAATCGGATCTGCCGGAAATATGCTGGCGTCGGCAATCACCTTTTTTCAGGGAATTGTGACAGCAGTTGGAGGAATTACCGAGAATGTGTTGACAACTTTGGGAAGTTTGATCAACCAGGCTGTAATAAAGGTAAGAAATGGCTATTACGAAATGCTTGATGCCGGAAAACAGTTAGCGTCCGGGATTTGGGATGGAATTACATCCATCGCATCCAGCTGGGCTCAAAACATTTCTTCCTTGGTCAGCGGATTGGTTACCTCTGCCAAAAATGCGGTTACCAGCGGATTTGGCGGAATTACATCTTTTATCGGGAACAGTTTGTCCAATGCCGGTTTTTCGGTGCCAGGCAATTTCTTCAACAGCGGTTCAGGAAATGGATCGAAGATTTCCAATGCTAATTTATTGCCCACAATCGGAACATTTTCTGCTACAGGCGGGAACAAGGGCGGAATCACCAATGTAAATCACTATAATACCACTTATCAGTTTGCAGCTGCCAATGGTTCTATTGCCGATCAGCTTCGTACTGCAAGAGCACAGGACCAAATCAACCGATTGAGAGGAGGACTTTGATGACAGAGTTTAAATTTCAGAATGAATACGGCACGATTCAACTAAATAAAAAACCTTGCCGTGTATTGTCGGTTGTGGGATTGGGATTGCCTGAACGGGAATTTGAAACGGTGCGATATGCCAATTCTCATGGCCAGGAAACCTTGTCTGTTACTGACCAACCAAGAATGATTAGTATGTCTGTGGATTTGTTGATGAAGGAAGGCTTGGGACGAGAGCTTGCAAAAATGACAAAGATTTTATATCGCCCCGGAACGCTAACCGTACGAAGCAGGGGCAAGACCAGAGTGATTCCCTGTCGGTGTACCGCATGGGAGGAGGATGCCCGTACTCCTGTTTTGGCAAAATTAGTTCTGCAGTTCACCTGCGACGATCCCGCATTTTTGGCAGAAAGAGGACAAAAAGAAGGGGTTTTTGAGAGAATCAATTTAATTACTGATCCTTTTTCCCTTCCTATGGTGTTTTCCAAACGAATCACAGAAAAGGATGTGATCAACACAGGAGATTTACCGGTTCAGCCTGTTTTGTTATTAAAATGTATTCAAACAGGGTCAGAGGGAATACAAATCACTAACAATGCTCCGTCAGGGGAAAAACAGTTTTTTGCTTTAACAACTCCTATGTTGACAGGGGAAGAAATTAAGGTGGATTTTCCTAACAGAAGAATAGAATCCAATATGAGAGAGGGGATCATTCACTTTATTTCTGATGACACCTTTCTTCATTCCTTTGTATTGGAGCAGGGATGCAATCATATCAATGTAACAGCAGGGTTCGGTACAGATGTGTCTGTTATCTGTGAGTTTACTCCCAAATTTCTGGAAGGATTCTATTAGGAGGTGCTTATGGAGGATATACGATTTTACAATTTTGAAGGACAGCTTTTGGCTATTGTTCATGATATTGTGTCCGTCAATTGGCGAATTTGTTATAACGATGTGGGTACTTTTGAGGCCCATTTTAATCTGAAGTCTTCCTTTGTTCCTGATATTGCAGTGGAGCCCTGGTTGGTTGCGGTTCAGGGGGACTTACAGGCAATCATTACAGGGCGCCAAATGGGAGATGAGTTGATTTTATATGGAAAAACCCCGAATTGGTTGTTATGCAAGCGTGGGATTCCTCCTTTTGTGACAGGTGACATAACAGACGGGGAAGGGGTTACGGTTCCTCAAATTGCAAGCTGGGTATTTTCTCATGCCTTCGATCACCTTGATCCTATCATAGAAGAAGAGTCCAACGGAGAGTTTTTAAAAGATCCCTTTTCCTTTTGGAGAAACACTACCCACCAGGCATTTGAGGTGATTCGCGACTGTGCAGACAGGGAGAGCGGGGGACATCGGATTTGGTTTGAACCAAATACAGGTACTTGGCATTTTC
>JAZNYR010000097.1:0-2325 GCA_045594525.1 Clostridia bacterium
TTATTGATTGATAAGCCTCGCGGCAAAACCTCCCATGATGTTATTTATGCAGTTCGCCGTGCTTTGCAAATGAAACGAGTCGGTCATGCAGGAACGCTTGACCCTATGGCAACCGGCGTTTTGGTTGTGTTGGTTGGAAAAGCCACAAAGCTTTCTGACTTTTTGCTGAATAAGGACAAGCGGTACCGTGCCGGAATCTTGCTCGGCTGTGAAACAGATAGCTACGATATGGATGGTACAGTCATTAGTAAATGCGAACCCAATCTATCGGAAGAACAGGTAAAATCGGTTTTGCATCAATTTATAGGAGAACAAATTCAGATTCCACCCATGTTTTCTGCAATTAAACAGAACGGTAAAAAACTATATGAAATGGCAAGAAAAGGGATAGAAGTGGAAAGAAAAGGTCGGGAGATTACGATTTATTCTTTGGATTTGCTTTCCTTTGACGGGGTTCATGCCGAGGTTGAAGTGCATTGCTCCAAGGGAACCTATATCCGATCACTTGCTCATGACATCGGTGCTTTGTTAGGATGCGGAGCATGCCTTGATTCCTTAAAGCGTTGTGCTTCGGGGCAGTTTACAATAGAAAATGCTGTTTCGTTGGAACAAATGGAACAAGGAAACTTTACGCTGATTCCTACACATAGTGTATTTCCATATCCGTCAGTTACTGTCAATCAAGAGCAGGAACAACGCATCAAAAACGGAGCTCCTGTCATTTACGAAACGGCAGTTTATCATGAAACGATTAAGGTGTTTTCTGAGAAAGGAAACTTTTTGTGTACAGCGATAGCAGAAAAACGACCCTATGGCTGTTACATAAAACCTGAAACCATGTTTTTGGAAGAGGATGAAGAATGAAAAACGGTTGTATTGTTGTTTTGGGAATGTTTGATGGAGTGCATATCGGGCATCAGGCATTGCTTCGCCGAGCAACAGAACTTAAAAAAGAAACATCACTACCTGTCATATTACTGACTTTTGAAACTCATCCTAAGGCCTTGTTTGATCAGTCGCCATCTATGTTGACTGACAATCATCAAAGGAAAAAACTTTGTATTTCTTACGGTGCAGATGAAGTTTTATTTTTACCCTTTGATGATACAATGAGGACCATGCTACCCGAACAGTTTGTGACAGAATATCTGATAAATAAAATGAATGCCCTCTATGTGATAGTAGGGGAGAACTACCGCTTTGGCTACCGTCATGCCGGCAGTGCCGAAACTCTGAAGGAATATAGAGAATTCCAAACGGAAGTGATTCCTTCCGTTCATTTAGAGGGTGAAATGGTCAGTTCCAGTCGGATTCGATCTTTGTTGAAAGAGGGGGAGCTTGCGCAGGCATTAAAGTTTTTGGGTCATCCTTTGGAAATAGAAGGACGAATCGTGCCCGGCAGACAAGTAGGAAGAACTCTTGGTTTTCCTACTGCCAATATGAACGGAGAATTTCCGCCTTTGCGGCATGGTGTTTACTTTACAAAGATTTTAATTGAGAACAGGTGGGTTCCTGCTATCAGTAATGTTGGAGTTTTACCTACTTTTTCTCTTGAAAATGAACCAAATCTGGAATCTCATTTGTTAGATTTTGAAGGTGATTTATATCAAAAACAGGTTTGCGTGCAATTTTTAAAATTTTTAAGGGATGAGCAGAAATTTAATTTACCCGAAGAACTTGCAAATCAGGTGAAATCGGATATTGAAAAAGCAAAGCAGTATTTTAATGTCTGTTTGTAATTATATTGTAACTTTACAAATCAAAAAAATTATTGTATAATTAATTTGAATTATGTTTTTGGATAGGAGTTCTGATATGAAAAAAATCATTCTTTTGAGTGTTTGTTTGTTGATGATATTGGCATTCACATTAAATATTACGGGATGTAACAACAGAACCGTAACAAGCGAGACAGAGGAAGAAAGATCTACTTTCTCCAGTATTTATGTATATAGCTTGAATTTTGACAGAGATTATATTTCCCGTATGGTTCGTGAATTTCCTGCATCGGATGATATTAATACACTGGTCTTGCAGCAAATGATGAAGGCGAATAAAAATTTGTTTCCCAGAAACACAGAGTTGCTTTCTGTGACGGTTGAAGGCAGTGCTGCAACCGTTGATTTTTCTAAGGAAATTGCAGAAATTGACCAAGAAACCTTTCTGTTTATCAATGAGCTCTGTGCCATTTCTCTTGCACAAGGGGTAGCAGTTCAGGGTGAAAAAATTTCAACGATGACCCTGCTCGCCGACGGACAGCCTATTGAAGGTTTTTATCAGTATCCCTATCAGGTGCATTTGGTTGACTATGCAGAAAAAGAAAAT
>JAZNYR010000098.1:0-4389 GCA_045594525.1 Clostridia bacterium
GTCGCTGATTTCATCAGCTATGACCAAAAAGGGCGGCTCCCCCTTATCCTCTGCAATTTTCAATATGTCTTCAATTTCGTAATATTCATGAACTGCGGTACAGGCAATGACCCCTTGATGAGCTCCCGTTTGGGACATGGTATCAAGTTTTTGCTTGGCAACCTCGGAAATGATAACGCCCTTTTCCCGAGCCATTGCTCTGATTTTTCCCATTGAACCTTCTGTAATATCCTTTTGGATAAACAGTTTATCAATATTTCTGCCCTTTCTTAAGGCTTCTACCACAGGATTCCGACCCTCAATCCGGTCTAATTGATTTTGTTGTTCCATATCGAATTCCTTTCTTACTCTATCTTATTATCATATTTCATTTTTCAATGTTTGTCAATATTTTTCATGAAATTTCACAGCTTTTCCACCCAGATAATCAAATAAATCACCTTGTCTGCGTTGCTCCCGTTCCATCATTGCATCAATTTCATCCTTAATTTTCCACCAACCTGTATTCCAGTTGCAAAACAAAGCATCCCCTTCCGGTGCACGGGCTAACAATCGCTGAATGGCAATATCAGGGTTTAGATATTGCAAAAAGGTAATCACCCGTTCCTGGTATTCTTCTTTTGAAATCAAAGAAATTTCTCCGTTTGCATACTGTCTTCCCAGTTCAGAATCTTTCAAAATATAAAGAGAGTGCAGTTTTACGGTATCCACCCGTAATGCAGACAGTATTTTTGCAGTTTCGATCGTGTCCTCCATAGTATCTCCCGGAAGATTTAAAATCACATGACATCCTGACTCAAAACCATATTCGCGGATTGTGGATAAAGCATCGATCACTTCAGCCAGAGAATGTCCTCTGTTAATTGCTTTTAATGTTTTATAATTCACTGTCTGAACACCCAACTCGACTGCAATATCTGTTTTGGTTTCCTCGCTGAAGGTTTTCAGCATTTCCATACAGTTTCTGCTAACGCAATCAGGTCTGGTAGAAAGTGCAATTTGTACCACCGCATCGTCTGTTGCCTGCTCTAAATACCTATGCAATGTATCCAATGGCAAATAAGTATTGGAAAAATTCTGAAAATAGGCAATAAACTTTTTCGCACCGTAGCCTTTCCCGATTCGTTCCATATTTTGCTGTAATTGTTCACGAACCGGAACGGTATTTGGTAACAGTTCAAATCCTGTGGCAATATCACCGCAGAAAACACATCCACCCGTTCCTAAAGTTCCGTCCCGATTGGGGCAAGTACAAGGAATGCTGATAGGAAGCTTATACACTTTTTCACCGTATTTCTTTTTTAAATAATCAGAATATTTATAATAAATCATTTTTTTCTTTTCTTTTCCTTTTAAGTATGATATAATGGTATCAGTAACGATGTATAAAGGAGAATTTTCTCATGACAGAACCCAGAAGAATGCGACTTGATCCTGTGGATATTAAATTACTGATTTTATATTTATTAAAACAGGCCGAAAGACCTTTAAGTGCCACGGAAATTACTGATTTTGTTCTTGCTGATTCCTTGCTTGACTTTTTTGAAACCCATCATTATATCGGTGCTCTTCTTGAAGAAAAGCAAATTGAAGAAACAACGCTCAATACTTATCAGTTAACCGAATCAGGAGAACAGGCCATTGTTTTTTTTGAAAACCGTCTTCCCTTTACCGTTTTAGAAAAAATTCAACATAAGATGAAGATTCATAAAAAAGAGGAATTGATGGAGCAACTGGTCACTGCAGATTATATTCCATTGTCGGGTGAAGAATTTCAGATTCACCTTACCATGCGAGAAACCAAAGAAACGGTTCCCTTTGAAATCAAGTTTACGGTCACCGGAAAGGAAACTGCAAAGCAAATCTGCAACGCATGGAAAGAAGATTATGGAACACTTTATACGCAACTTACTGATTTATTCAGTCGCTTGTAACCGTCTTTTTTTAAAAAATTCAACTAATATTTTCTCACACTCTGCCTGCAGAACGCACGGATAAACATCCGTTGTTTTGTAGGCATTTGTTTGCAAAAACAGATTTACCGTACTACCGCAAGCACCGGTGTTCGGCTCAAATGCTCCGAAATACACCCGACTGATTCTTGCATTGATGATAGCACCTGCACACATGGCGCAAGGCTCGGCTGTCACATACAAGGCACATCCATCCAACCGCCAATCGCCTAATGCCTTGCATGCTCTTTGAATTGCCAAAATCTCTGCATGAGCGGTGGGGTCGTTGTGTTTCTCGCAAAGATTGTGTGCTTCTGATAATACCTGTCCCTCTTTTATGATCACAGCTCCAATGGGAACTTCTCCCATACTTTCAGCTAATTTTGCCTGTTCCAAGGCTAATTTCATATATTGTTCCTGCAACACGGTTCTCCTTTACAAAATCGTTCCACCGCCGATGACATAACGCCCGTTATAAAACACAGCCGCCTGCCCCGGTGTGACTGCCCTTGGTGATTCTAAAAAGCTTATTGTAACCGTTCCGTCTGCATTGGGAACTACCACTCCGGGATAACGCTTACTTTTATAACGAACCATCACTTCGGCTTCAAAGGTTTTGTTTTCATATTCTTTTTCAATATAATTCAAATCAGCAGCTGAGAGAGAGGTAAAAAACTCCTCCCCTGCTTCCCCTAAGGTAATGGTATTGTCCTTTGCATTGATGTTTGTGACAAACATGGGTTTTCCAAAGGTTCCGCCCAAGCCTTTTCGTTGTCCTATGGTATAATGCAGAATTCCTTTATGCCGACCAATTACTTTCCCGAATGCATCAATAAAATCACCCGGTTCCATGGGAGAGCTTTGTCGCTCGATAAACCCGGCATAATCCTTGGGCAAAAAGCAGATATCCTGACTATCCGGTTTTTGGGCAACCGGCAATGCCCAATCAACTGCCATTTGTCGGATTTCCTCTTTTGAGTAAGAAATCAAAGGGAAAATGCTATGCTCTAACTGATGTGCCGTCAAATGATACAGAACATAACTCTGATCCTTCTGGAGATTTTCCGACTGAAGCAGATGATAACAGCCGTTTTCCACTCTTTTTTCAATATAGTGACCGGTAGAAATGAAATCATACCCCTGTTCCAAAGCAAAATCCAGCATCAAACCAAATTTAATTTTTTTATTACATACAATACATGGATTTGGTGTTCTGCCGTTGCGGTATTCATTGATAAAATTTTCTACCACGAATTGTTTAAACTCTTCTTCAGCATCAAGAACAAAATGAGAAATCCCAATGGCATCACACACTCGTTTTGCATCTTCGATTTCAGCATTGTTGTCCCCGTTTTCTTTCCAAAGGCGTAATGTGACACCCGCGACCTCATGTCCTTCCTTTACAAGAAGGGCTGCCGCAACGCTACTGTCCACCCCGCCGCTCATTCCTACCATAATTTTACTCATGATTTAATTCACGCACCTGCTCTATCATATCACATAGTTTTTCTAATATCACCGACCAACAATATTCGTTTTTGACATATTGCTTTCCGTTTTGTCCCATACTTTTTCCATTTTGAAGTAAATACTCCACACCTTGGACAAATTCCTCAAAACTGTGGAAATAAACACCGCCGTTACTCTTTCTGCAATGCTCCTTGAGTACAAGACAGTCTCCGTTCACTAAAACAGGTATTTCAAGGCTCATCGCTTCTAATAAAACCATTGATAAACTTTCGTATAACGACGGAATCACCATCATACTGCTTGCCGCAATCCCGTCAAACTTATCCTGATCGGATAAAAATCCAAGAGAAATAATGTCCTTCCGTTTTGGTGGTTCCAGTTCTCCCGTCCCCATCAACACGAGCTTTAGGTTACTGTTTCCTCTTTCTTTCATTTTAGCAAAATAATCAAACAGAATATGACAGCCTTTCTTTTCCGTCATTCTTCCCACATACAGCAAGAATGGGTCTTCTATGCCGTATTTATTCCGAAAGCGTTCTGCTGAAATATCTTCGGGAAGCTCCACTCCGACACCTCCGATTGCTTCAAACAAAGGATGATGATGAAATAGGTTGGAAACAAAATTCCGCTCCTCCGCTGTATTATAAAAAATCCCTTTTGGAAGATGAAATACACTTCTGAAAATATCGCGATAAATTGCGGGTTCATCATGTGCCGTGGGAATCAAGATGCTTTTTTCGGGAACTATTTGTAAGCCCGCATAGGTAGTAAAATACAGATAAGTAAAAAAGAGAAAGACATCATACTGTTCTCTGTTGTATTTCAAAAAATGAATTAATTCCAGACTTAACGGCCCTTGTTGCATCATCCAATTCATGTCATTTGCATATCCATAAGCACTGTGGATTTCGTCAGGATACCAAGGATGCGGAAATCCGTCACTGGTGCAGACACAAGGAAACCGATG
>JAZNYR010000099.1:0-2143 GCA_045594525.1 Clostridia bacterium
AGTAACAATCTCCGGCTTGGCAGGCGGTCATTCGGGGATTGAAATCGGAAAAGAAAGTGCCAATGCCATTGTGTTGTTGGGAAAACTGTTGCATGACCTTCACCCTGAAATTTCAATTATCTCTGTCAACGGCGGTGAAAAAAGCAATGCCATTCCCGTGATTGCTGTTGCAGAATTTTTGACACAGGATGTTGACAAGGTAAAAAACTTGATTGAAAAAGCGGAACAGGACTGGAAACTGTCCTTTGGACTGACAGACCCCAACCTTTCGGTTACCGTTACCGTAGGAGAAGAAAAGAGAGACGACTGTCTGACGGCGGACAGTGCCAATTGCCTTGCAATGCTGTTATATCACTATCCCTGTGGTGTCCAATCCCGTGAAACCTCTTTGGACGGTATGGTGCGAACCTCCCTGAATTTAGGGATTTTAAAAACAAGCCAAAAGGAAATCAGCGGCGTGTTCTGTGCAAGAAGCAGTTTGGAATCGGAAAAAAGAGATTTGGTCAAGCACCTGATTTCTCTTACTGAATACATGGGCGGCAGAGCGGAAACAGAAGGGGCATTTCCGGCCTGGGAAATGCGCCACGATTCTCCTTTGCGGGATAAGTTAAGTGAAATTTATCGGGAGCAGTACGGGAAGGAGCCTGTGATTGAGGTGATTCATGCAGGGTTGGAATGCGGTATGTTTTTGGAAAAAATTTCAGAGTTGGACTGCGTGTCCATCGGTCCTGATTTATTTGATATTCACACCCCCGCAGAACGGGTTTCCATTTCCTCTGTGGAGCGATTGTGGGATTTTATATTGGAAGTATTGAGAAGGAAGTAAATCATGATAATACAAAAGAAAATTCAACTGGCAATGGGTGGGGCGCTCTGTGCCAATGTGATTTTTGGGTTCAGCTTTTTGTTTACAAAGCTTGCTTTGATGGTGGCAAGCCCGATTTTGCTGTTAGCCTATCGGTTTACCTTTGCATTTTTGCTCATGAGCATTATTGCCCTTTGTCAGCCTAAATTACTGCAGTTAAAGGGGAAACCCATAAAAAATGTGATTCTGATGGGAATCTGTCAGCCATTACTGTATTTTGTCTGTGAAAATTACGGGATGCTGTATTCCAGCACCACCTTCGCGGCGGTAATCATTGCATTGGTACCCATTGGTGCAATGGGAATGGGAGCGGTGTTTTTAAAAGAAAAATACAGTATAAAGCAGGTTGCCTGTTGTGTCATTTCAGTAGGGGGCGTTATCTGGCTTGCTATGAAAAACCAGTCCGAAGGCCATGTGACGGTTTTGGGAATTATTCTGCTGGCGGGAGCGGTATTGTCTGCCGCAGGATTTAATGTGCTCAGTCGGAAATCTTCGGCAGATTTTTCTGCCTTTGAACGAACCTATATTATGTTTTTCATGGCAATGGTGGTGTTTGATGTTTGGGCAGTATCCGAATCGATGGGGGATATGAGAAGGTTACTTCTTCCCTTGCAGGATACCGGATTTTTGTCAGCTGTGCTTTATTTGGGAGGAGCATCTTCCGTAGGAGCATTTTTGATGTATAACAGTGCAACCACCTATCTTCCCGTGGCAAGAGCTGCCGCCTTTTCCAGTGTGATTACGGTGGTCACCTTGTTTGCGGGGGTGGTATTTTTGCAGGAATCTCTCGACTTCGTTTCTTTGCTTGCATCGGTTATCATTATTTTGGGTATTTGGGGTGTTCAGAGAGAGGAAAAAAATCTGTAATTTCTGAAAATTTTTCTTGACATCGGTTGCAATGCGTGGTATAATAGTTGATGTTGACAATTGAAAACCGATATGGAGAGGTGGCTGAGCTGGTCTAAGGCGCACGACTGGAAATCGTGTAACGGCTAATACCCGTTCAAGGGTTCGAATCCCTTCCTCTCCGCCAACGAAAAAGAGCATCCGAAGGGATGTTCTTTTTTTGTTTTATGAAAGGGATTCGAACCCTGAGAGGGCATTTTTCGTAAAGAAAAAGTTGCCGGTGGCAAGTTTTTTAGAAAAATGGTGCGCAGACCGGTACCGAAAGGCGAAAGCCTTTGGGTGGGCAAGCAGGAAAGATTGCAAAGCAATATTTATCCCTTCCTCTCCGCCAACGAAAAAGAGCATCCGAAGGGATGTTCTTTTTTTGTTTTA
>JAZNYR010000100.1:0-1612 GCA_045594525.1 Clostridia bacterium
CCTGTATTTCCCAATGTGGAGGAATTTGACAAAAGGACATTGCTTTCTATGGAGCAGGAAATGATAGGTCTGTATTTGTCGGGAAATCCATTGGAGGAATACAAAGGACTACTGGAAGGGTTTGCGAAAAATCATACAGGAGAAATTACCGAAAACTGGCATGAAAAACGAATTGTTCTTGCAGGAATGGTCACCAATCCCAAACGAAAAAAAACAAAGAGCGGTTCGGTAATGGCAACCTTTCAACTGATGGATTTACAGGGAACGGTGGATATTTTGGTATTCCCCAATGTGCTCACAAGAACGGATCGCCTTGTCAATCAGGAGCAGTTGGTATTGTTGGAGGGAACGGTCAGCATTGAGGAGAATCAGACGGTAAAAATTTTGGCACAAAGAATAGAACCAATCAATGCAAAACAAACCAAACGACCCGATTCTCTTGCTGTCAAGTTGCAAAGCGGGCAGTTGGATACGGTGAAGCACCTGCTTGACCGATTTTCAGGAGGCACTACCGAGGTTTATCTGTATTTAGAGGATTTGAACCAATGGAGAAAGGCGCAACAGGACAAGCGGGTGTTCTGTTCTGATGTGCTTTTGAATGAACTCAAACGGCTTTTAGGGGACGATAAGATACAGATTAAGTAGAGGGCGTTTGTCGGAAAAAGAGGAAATTTTCTCATTTGCGTCGAATTTAATTACAAGAGAGGAGAAATTCCTATGAAGAGAAAACAATGGATTTCGGCGGGATTGCTGTTGACAATGTTTGCAATGCCCGTCTCTGCCGCAGAACCTTTTTTTCAGGTAGAGCGGAAAACTATTGAGGAATATTTTAATCAAGCAACCTACGGCTTTGCTGATACTGCCGGTCATTGGGCAGAAGAACAAATTTATGAAGCGGTGGATTTGGGATATGTTTCCGGTACTTCTGAAACAACATTTTCACCGGATATTCCCATGACGCGAGCGATGCTGGTTACCATGCTTTACCGTATGGCTGGGGAGCCTGAGGTAACGGGAAAAAGTAATTATACAGATGTTGCGAAAGACAGCTGGTATGAAAAAGCGGTGCTTTGGACGGTGGAAAAATCAATTGCTTACAGCCAGTCTGAAACGGTGTTTGGCGTTGACGGAAGCGCAACCAGAGAGCAGATTGTCACCATGCTTTACCGTTATGCACGAACCATGGGATATGATGTGAGTAAATATGGCAATACCACCGGTTTTTCAGACAGCGGGAAAATCTCTCCCTCTGCCAAAGCGGCTGTAGCATGGGCTGTAGCAAATCAACTGATCAGCGGAAAAGAGGATAATCGCTTTGAACCTACCGCCTCCGCCACTCGGGGGGAAGTGGTAGCAATTATGATGAGATTTTTGCATCTGAACGAGGGAGAACAGTAACATGGATGAATGTGAACGCTGCCTTTACGGAGAATATGATGAGGATTATGATGAAATCGTGTGTTGTATGGTAATGGATGAGGATGAGGCAATCCGCCTTTCTCATAAGAAACATTGTCCCTATTTCCGTGACGGTGACGAATATTTGATAGTAAGAAAACAGAATTAAAAGGATGATTTGCACCTTTTGGCACCAAAGTCGGATGCCAAGCGG
>JAZNYR010000101.1:0-3025 GCA_045594525.1 Clostridia bacterium
GTCAAATGGACGGCTGTCTGAAAAGGGATCATAAAAATCTTCCGGATACGCCACATTGATTCTCATAGAATCCAGCTTCGAGATGGCATGCTTTCTGGTTCTTTCATTCAACCAATCCGCTTTTTTCAATCGCTCCTTAAAGGTATTGCGAAGTTCTCTTACCATCTGTGTAACAGATTCTTTCACTTCCTCGGAACCGTACTTGTCTGCATAAGCTTCTTCCAGACTGGCGCCTAAATAAGACTGCACCATCATGTAGGCTTCTTCTTGAGGTGAATACTCGGGCTCTGCACCATACATAGTCTCGATAAAATCATAATAGGGCTGCTGTAATTCTTGGGATAACACAGCAGATGCATCCTGAATCAGCCAGAATTTCATATAAGTTTTCAATACTTCCAGATTGTCATCCGTCAGATAGTCTATGGTTTTTTTCACTCTGCCTTCATCCACCACATAGAAATGTCCTACCTTATCCCATAGGGATAAATGACCCGTTAATTGACTGTATTGGGTATAGAATTCTGTTCGACTGTATTTTTTATAAATTTCCCGCAGATTGCCTTCCTCGTAATTCATGGAAGAAAGTGCCACATCCCGTTCCATTTCATACAACTGCTTCGCATGGCGGTCGGCCTCGGCTTTGGATTCTCCGCCAAGCTGTAATGTATCAGAAACCAAAGTCAGATAGGCTTTCTTTGCCGTTTCGTCCTCGGTTATAAAATAAACCTTTTCCAAAATTCCTGTCATACCGCTGATGAAGGGTGCAAATATTTTGCCGGAATACACATCCAAATCTACATACATTCCCAAAATATCACTTCCAAAAGAAATGGAAATCCGCATATTTTCATTCAGCAAATCCTTGACATTGATGGCATTCTCATATCGGTCAAGATACTCTTGGATCGGCTCGATACCCGCCTGATTCCGTCCTTCTGTATCCATGGCAGATAAGTAAAATTCCTTGACTCGTTGTTCGGAAGAATATTCATTCCATTCTCCCGCTACCATTTCATCAATGATTCCATTTAACTGCTCTGAAACAATGCTGTCAGTTTCCTGAAAGGTTCCTACGGCCAAATCATCGGCAGACAGAGTAGTAGAATCAAACCATTGTTTGTTCTGGGTGGCATAAAAATCGTCCTTATGACTGTTCCCCAGATACGCCCAGATTCTGCGAATCAAAAGCTCCATCTGTTCTACCGTTACATTGTCATCGACGCCCAAACGGCCGTCAGGATATCCTGCAATAATGCCCGCCTTTGTTAAGTTGGACAAATCTGCAACCGCCCAACTTGGCAAATCGGTAAATTCGTTTCCAAAATTACCGATTGATAATTGATATTCAGAAGGAGCAGGAAGGTTCGGAAATGCTCGGCTAAGCATTGCCATGGCTTCTACACGAAGAACAGGGTCGTTTTCCCTTAGGTTTCCGTCGCCGTCACCCTTCATGATGTCAGATGCTTCAATTTCTTCGTAATAAGTGTCTGCTGCTGTTAAAATCATTTCCAGCACTTTACCCCGGGTGGCATATTCCGATTCTGCACCGACCCCCACAAAGTTGCTGCTGATTAATATCAATACCAGACACAAAATGCCTAACCGTTTTTTCACCGAACTTCCTCCCTTTTCTTTTGTTTTGGTATCAATATTATATCATGGTCACTGATTCGTGTCAATCTCTTTTTCCACCTGATTGAGCAGATACGCCATCTCCCCACGGGTCAGATAGATTTCCGGTCGGAAGGTGTTGTCAGGGTAGCCGGAAAGAATATTTTTTCCAGCCAAAGCGGTGATTTCTTGATAGGACCATCGCTCCGGTTTAACATCCGAAAAAGAGGAAATTTCCCCCTCATATTCTGCACCAATAACCCGATACAAAAGGGCAGCAACCTCCTCTCTTGTCATTTCCGCGTCTGGACGGAAAGTACCGTCCTCATACCCGAAAATCAGTCCCGCTTTTGCCATAGCACCAATCTGCTTTTCTGCCCAATGCCTCCGTGTGTCGGAATAAGGACTTTTCTCTTCCGAAAGATTTAACATTCTGGCACAAATTGCCGCCGCTTGACCACGAGTCATAGCCTCTTCCGGTGCAAAGGTTGTATGGCTCACTCCCACCATATATCCTTTTTCTGCAGAAGAAAGAATGGCATCTGCCGCAAAATGCCCTGCAATATCTTCAAAATATTTTCCGTTCAGCCAAAGGGAGAAATAGTCCCATACATCTGCCGTTTCCTGACCCAGTGCCCAGGAGCCTGCTCCTTTTAACCCGTACTTATCCACCAACGCCAGCTTTTCCTTGAGAGAATTGCTATTTTCATACCAGATGACATACCGCCCCGGTTTCATTGTCCGACCGTTGATCACAAGATTGTCCGCCTCTGTCAGAGTAAATTCTGCCTTGGGACTGCGAGTGGCTCTGTCATAGGTGACCTCTCCTTTATATCGGGCAATGATAGACTCTGCCCGTTGACAGGAAAGGCCCAAGCCGGAAACAGCTCCATCTTCCGACCAGATTCGTCCGAAGAACGGAAGCCCCAACACAATTTTTTCTGCAGGCACGGATTTTAATGCATACTGAATGGACCGTTCCGCAAAGGAAAGACTTGCCACCGGCCCTGCCTCTCCCCCCTCGTAATGCTCATCATACGCCATGATAAATAAATGGTCTGCAATTTCTCCCAATGCCTTGTAATCATAGGAACCATGCCAGCCGAGAGTCCAGCCTTCCGGATTTGCCGCCACCGCAACAGACACCTCCCGATCGCCAGGCAGCTTTTCACGAAGCAAGCGAACCAAATCCGTATAGGCATCCCGATATTTGTCTGAAACATTTTCAATATCCACATTAATACCGTCCAAATGATTTGCCATAATGATTTGATAGAGCTGTTCTGCCAGCTCCTCTCTGTTTTTCAAGGCAGCCACACCTGCTGCTCTGTCCCAATGATTGCTTAAAAAGGGCACCACTTTCATCCCCTGCTGATGCACACTTTCAATAAAATCGGCAGAGATATTGACC
>JAZNYR010000102.1:0-10321 GCA_045594525.1 Clostridia bacterium
GGTATTCAACCTGATTTCCGCTCCGTTGATTAGCTTTTGCAGAGTTTTTAATACATCTGATGCACGGTCCGAAACAGGAAATACTCGTCCCCCTCGTTCCACCTTTGTTTCCAACCCATATTCATGAAGCAAGCGAAGCAGTTGGTCATTGGTAAAGCTGTAAAAGGCACTGTATAAAAACTGGGAATTGACAGGCACCTGACCAATAAAATCTCCGATGTCCGCATCGTTTGTAATGTTACATCTGCCTTTTCCCGTAATCAACAATTTTTTTCCTAACCGATTATTTTGTTCCAACAGAAGAACCTTTTCTCCTTTTTGCAAGGCGGCATAGGCTGCCATCATCCCCGCAGGTCCTCCTCCTACAATGACGGTATCAATCATACCCTATTCCTCCGACGGTTTTTCATACACATGATATTCTTCCCAAATTTCCTCTAATTTTTCAAAGTTGCGGGTCACCTCATCCTTTTTCCGCATACTGATTGCAACAATCAATGCATTGATAAGAGAAAGGGGCGCCACAAGGGAATCTGCAAATGAAACCATGTCGCTTCTTGAAGTCAAGGCAATGTCTGATAACGGCACCAAAGGTGAGTGATTGCTGTCAGTCAAACTGATGACTGTTGCACCGCTGTCTTTTGCATATTGCAATGCCTGAATGGTTCTCTTGGAATATCTGGGGAAACTGATGCCAATGACCACATCCCCCTGTTCTAAATTCAGAATCTGCTCAAACATTTCGCTGACACTGCTGGTATGAACCAAACGGACATTTTGAAACATCAGGTTAAAATAAAACCCTAAAAAGGATGCCAATGCCGCAGAACTGCGAACACCCAAGATATAAATATGTTTTGCGGAAAGAATGGTTTCTACCGTTTTCTGAAATGCAGAACTATCAATCTGATCCAATGTTACCTTGATTTTTTCCATATCGGACATGAGAACCGTTTGCAAAATATTTTCTTCATCTACACGATTTGAGGCAACCTCCAAACGCTGTACCGCAGTCAAGCGGACGCGAATGATTTCCTGCAAAGCCTTTTGCAGTTCCGGATAACCTTCATATCCCAGCTCTGCCGCAAAACGAACAACGGTAGATTCGCTGACACCGACAAAATCCCCTAACTTTGCAGCAGTCATAAAAGATGCCTTATCATAATGCTCTAAAATATAATCTGCAATCCGCTTTTGCCCTTTACTGAGATTTTTATATTCTTCTTCAATTTTGGTTAATAAATTGGTATTCATCATTCATCCTCGTTTTCTATCAGTTGTTCCAGACGGTCAATCCGTTTTTGAATTTCTTGCTCGTCCAACCCTGATAATACATTCAAATCCATTTTGATTGCCTTCTGATAATAAGAAAGAGCATCGTCAAATTCTTTGTTATGCTCTGCCACAACGGCATAATGAACATAATTTTCCGCAATGGGACGGGGTTGTTTTACCGCTTTTGTAAGCAATTCTTCTGCTTCTTCCCACCGTTCCATTCTGATATAACATTCTGCCAGATTATCCATGATGACAGGATTGGTATCGTTATATTCATAAGCCTGCTGTAAAAACGGCAAGGTTTCTTCCGCCCCGTCACGAAGTAAATACAAAAATCCTAAATTGGCATAAATGACTGTATTTTCTTCTCGTTTATGGAGTTCTTCAAAGGTTTGGATTGCTTCGTCCAAATCCCCTTTTTTCCATGCCACAAGACCCAGCATTGTTTCTGTTTGCAACTTATTTTGTTCCGTCAATTTTGGCATTTGAAGCACTTCATGAAAAATCCACTCCGCCCGTTCAAATTCACCGCTTCTTAACAGCAGATATCCAAATTGAATTCCTTTGGTCTGGTCAGGCTTTTTATAATAGGCTGCCTCCCAATGGGCCAATGCAGACTTATAATCCTGATTGGCGCTGTTCATTTTTGCAGCAGAAATGTGAAACGAACGAATCAGCCACCAAACCAAAAATGCAATTATTAAAATCCAAATCAATTTCATATCAATCACCTTATATTTTTAATGATCCTTACTAAAAATTCATCAGTATCGCAGCCACAATTCCCACCACAACGCTCAAGATTTGTTTGAGATTCAACTTATCTTTAAACAAAATGACTCCTGACAAGGTAGAGAAAATGATCGCCCCTCCTGCGTAAGCAGGAAAGAGAAAGGTTCCTTCCACCACAGATAACGCATACACATTCAACACCACATAGGCTGCTAAAATGAAGCCGATCAACATGGAATATAAAACAACCCCTTTTCCGATTCGGAATGTCTTATTCTCCCCTTTTGCTTTCAGCACCAGATACAGTAAATATGCCATCACTGCCGCAACGAGGTAGGAAGCGGAAGTGTATGCCCGATTAAAACTTCGGAAAGAAGATTCTCCAAGAGCTTTTTGTACAATACACCCTAAAGCACAAGAAATCATTGCCAGTAGTGTAAAAAACAGCCAGTTCTTTTCACTTTTGTTTGCTCCATCTTTCAATTCAATACACAAAAAGAAGGTTACAATTGTAAGAAGTATTCCCGTCAGTCTTACAGGGGATAAACCGTCGCCGTAAAATAAATAAGAAACCAGTACATTGATGACCAAAGATAAATTTACAATCAGAACAGTCAGCGACACATTCCCCATAGCAAGCGCCTTTGTATAAGTCATTTGATAGATGACTGCACATATCGCCCCAAGAGCCGCATAAACCCAAACCTGCCAGGGACAGTCAAAGATTTCATTGATAAAAACAATGGCCGTAAACAAAAATGAGATTGCATTAAAACAAAAAGCATCGGCTGTATTTTTTACGGATTTTTTCCCAAATGCACTTTGCAGACTCATTTTAGAAGTTGCAAGGGAACACAATATCAATACAATTAAATATTTCATCCGTATTGTTCCTTTCTATCCCGATCAGAAAAGGTCTTCACAAAAATCCTGTTCATTCATCTTGTTTCTCTGTAAGTATTGATTATTTTGATAGTGGGTAACTCTTGTCCCCTTTGCCTTCGTTTCATATTTTCGTAAGTAGAGGTCGTGATTCTTATCACACCAAAAATAAAAAGTAAAATTAGAACAGTAATCAGTATCTTTTTCATCTCTGCTCTTCCTTATCTCGTGTCGTAGCCACATATCGCATACGCAGTATATATCGCAAATTCAGCAAGGAATTTAGCTGAGCTTGCTCAATTTAGCTCGTCGTCAGGCGAATTTAGCTGATTTCATCTTCAATGAAATCATTATATCACAAACCCCATTCAATTTCAACCTTTTTAACGCAAAAACAGACCTCTGATGAACAGAAGTCTGTTTTGGGAAGTTATGATTAATACATTCCGCCCATACCGCCCATTGCAGCGGGATTAGGAGCAGCCGCTTCGGGTTCGGGTTTATCGGCTACGATGCTTTCGGTAGTCAACAACATAGAAGCAACACTTGCCGCATTTTCCAGTGCGGAACGGGTTACCTTTGCAGGGTCAACAATACCGCTCTTAATCATATCCACATATTCTTCCTTCAGGGCATTAAAGCCAATTCCCTTCTTGGAATTTCTGATTTGGTTAACGATAACAGAACCCTCTAAACCTGCATTTGCAGCAATCTGTCTTACCGGTTCTTCCAAAGCACGAAGAACAATCTTCATACCCGTTCTTTCATCGCCTTCTGCCTTTTCAATCAACGCTTCAACAGCATCCATTGCATTGATAAATGCAGTACCGCTACCGGCAACAATGCCTTCTTCCACAGCAGCACGAGTAGCAGCCAGTGCATCTTCAATTCTCAACTTCATTTCCTTCATTTCGGTTTCAGTAGCAGCACCAACCTTGATGACTGCAACACCGCCGGACAGCTTTGCAAGGCGTTCTTGCAGCTTTTCACGGTCGAAATCAGAAGTGGTTTCTGTAATCTGAACCTTAATCTGACCAACACGAGCCTTGATTGCTTCCGCATCACCCATACCGTCAACGATAATGGTGTTTTCCTTCTGAACCTTAATCTGACGGGCACGACCCAGCTGATCCAAGGTGGTTTCCTTCAGTTCCATACCCAGCTCACTGGAAATAACCTGACCGCCTGTCAGAATCGCAATGTCTTCCAGCATAGCCTTTCTTCTGTCACCAAATCGGGGAGCCTTTACTGCAACACATACGAAGGTTCCGCGTAATTTGTTCAGAACCAATGTAGTCAGAGCTTCCCCTTCTACATCTTCTGCAACAATCACAAGCTTTTTGCCCTGCTGAACAATCTGTTCCAATACAGGCAGTACTTCTTGAATGTTGCTGATTTTCTTATCGGTAATCAAAACATAAGCAACATCAATGATTGCTTCCATTTTTTCGGTATCGGTTACCATGTAAGGAGAAATGTAACCACGATCAAACTGCATTCCTTCTACTACTTCAGAATAGGTTTCTGCAGTTTTGGATTCTTCAACAGTAATAACACCGTCGCTGGTGACCTTTTCCATTGCATCTGCAATCAACTGACCAATGGTTTCATCAGCAGAAGAAACTGCTGCAACACGGGCAATATCTTCTTTACCGGATACCACCTTGCTGCCTTCCTTTACAGAAGCAACTGCGGTTGCAACTGCGCTCATAATTCCCTTCTTTACTACCATGGGGTTAGCACCTGCAGCCACATTTTTAAGACCTTCACGAATGATGGCCTGGGCAAGCAGAGTTGCAGTTGTGGTACCGTCACCTGCTACATCATTGGTCTTGGTAGAAACTTCCTTTACCAACTGTGCACCCATGTTTTCAAAGGGATCTTCCAGTTCGATTTCTTTTGCAATTGTGACACCGTCATTGGTGATTAAGGGAGAACCGAATTTCTTATCCAGAACAACATTTCTTCCCTTGGGTCCTAATGTAATTTTAACAGTATCTGCCAGTTGATTCACGCCACGCTCCAGCGCGCGTCTCGCTTCTTCTCCGTATAAAATATCCTTTGCCATATCTATCGACCTCCTATGATTATTCTACCTTAGCCAGCACATCGCTTTGCTTTACGATAATGTACTCGGTATCATTGAGTTTCACTTCTGTTCCGGCATACTTGGAAGCAATGATTTTGTCACCTACTGCCAATTCCATTTTTACTTCCTTACCGTCAATCATTCCACCGGGGCCTACTGCTACAACTTCAGCCACCTGGGGTTTTTCCTGTGCGGAACCGGTTAAAATGATACCGCTTTTTGTTTTTTCTTCGCTTTCCAGCATTTTGATAACCACACGGTCACCCAAAGGTTGGATATTCATAAAACATACCTCCTGTTTAAAATTTTAAATTTTAGCACTCTCTTTGTTCGAGTGCTAAAATAATAATAATCCAAATTCCAAAAATATGCAACCCTTACCAAAAACCATATATTCTGTTTAAATTAAAATAGCTACTGTTTTCTTATGTTTCCTCTGTTTTTCTAATGATTTCTCCGTTTATTTCCGTTTTAATCGCCTGATACTCTTCTTTCGTCAACAAACAGTTTACCGCGTGCAAAAAATCTTTGGTTGAAAGCCGACCGGGAAGCCCTAATTTACGACAAAATTCCCGTCTGATTTGTGCTGATTGTGGTCTCCCGCTTAAGCCGTCTGCATACAAATCCGATTCTGTCAGATTCATCTTTTTACTTTGCTCCTGCCCCAACACACATCCTGCATCCTGTAACACTTTTAAAAGAACTTCTTCTTTGATTCCTTCCACTCCTAAAAGTCCTTCTTTAGAGGGCTTGCTTTTTCGCTTTTCCACTCCTTTGATTTCGGGAATAAAGGCTTGTTTGACCTGATGAGAGGGCAAAAAGGCTTTAATATGATTACGAATCAGGAACCCCGCTCTGTCAGAATCGGTCAAAATCACCACGCCATTTTCTTCCGCTAACCGTTTTAAGTATTCCCGCATTTCTTTATCTTTAAAGATACGAAAGCCATTGGTTTCAATAATATTGCCATCTATGACAGAGGAAAGACGAATTTTATCATATTTCCCTTCTACAATCACCGTTTCCTTTATATGTATCAAGTTTATCCCTCCTCCACCTATATAGTTTTACCATATTTTTCTTCTTTTTGCAAGTGTTTTTTCTATTTTATTTATTTTCCACTTATTTATTACAAAAATCCCTGTTCATCCGATGATAAACAGGGAAATTTTTATTCTTTTTCTGCAGAAACTTTCACTTGTTGCTCCGCTTTTCTTTGCTCGGCAGCCAGAGTTTTATAATAACGCTTCATCATCCGTCGTTCTTTGGTATATGTAAAATAAAATACCACAACAGTACCAAATGCTAAAATATCCGAAAGACAGGTAACCATATTCATCCGCATCTGCTCTATTCCCTCTTGGATTCCAAAAGAAAAGATCGTCAAATCAACTGCAATGGTAAATCCGCAACAAACAGCAAGTGCCAAACAAGTCATATCACAAAAAGAAAAGTCTGTGCTAATATCAATAACCGCCCATGCCAAAACAATAAACTGCATTACGCTCAAAATGGCACTCAACAATTCAATAGGCTGTCCGCCCTCTGCCAGATATTCCATTTGCATCCCGTTTGTACCAAGCTGAAAACGAAATTGTGAACATACAGAAAACAATTCTCCTAACACAATCATCCCGCCCGGCAATGCAAAAAGTTTAAAGCTTCTAGCATCACACACAAAAAGTGCCATTCCTAAAAAAATCACCGTCCCCAACAACAAAAAGGATTGGGATGCAATCCAGAAAGGCGAGGACTGACGGTAAAGAAATGTCATTGCAGTCATCAAAATTCCGAGTACCGAAATCAAGCATAAACATAATTTTCGGTTATCATTCATTAAAAAAGCCCCCTCAAATAGTACTCACTCTCACTATTTTATCACAATCATTTGATTCCGTCAATATTTTTCACAAAGAAAGAGCCGCAAATTTTGCGGCTCTCCCAATTTGCTGACTTTGTCAGCAAGTTGGGCAGACACTGAGAAACGAGGTGGATATTTTGTCAAAATGAATCGCAGACAGTACGGGGGTACGGCAAGGGTTCATTTTGGCAAAAAGCAAGCAACCGCATGGAAAATTCGATGTTTTCCATGCGGTATTTTATGTTTTTGAAAAAGAAACTAAATTGTTTTTATTTCACTTTGTTCTTTTTATGCTTGCGTTAGACCGAGTTTGTCAGTAGTCTGAAAGAGCCGCAAATTTTGCGACTCTCAATTTTTTTATTGTTCTTCCGATTCGGGTATGGGAGTTGGGGTTGGTGATTCCTCGACCGATTCTTCCTCAGCTTCAATTTCTGGTTCTTCCCCCTTTTCCTCCTCAACAGAAGGTGTTGTTTCATCAGCAACATCAACCTCTTCGTTTTCGTCAAATTCCGGAACGGGAAGTTCTTCCGATTGTTCGTCAGAAGGGATGGTTCTCGGCGTCAGGGCACTTGCCATTGCAGGAATATTTGCAATATCCTCATTCTCTTTGCCGGTTTTTTCTGTTGTTTCGGTAACAGCTTCTTCAGGCGCAACAATGACGGCGGGCTGTTGGGGAATTACAACGGTCTGTTGTTCTGTTTCAGGTATCACCGTTGCACTCGGCTCAACTGTGGATTCTTGCACAAGTTTTGCTTTTGGCTCGGAACTGTCCGCAACAGGACCGGACGGAAGGCCTGCATTATGATTCAGATGAGAATAAGAAAAGATACCGATTCCGATGATTGCCGCAGCTGCAACTGCACCAAACCCAAAACCATAGTGTTTCTTTTCTATTTCGGTTTTTTCAGCAGTTTTCAGTAATGTACCAAGCAATTCTTCATTCAACGGAATTTCATCATTCGCTTTCCGATACCGTTCTTTCCACATTCTCTTCTCCTCCTTTTAATTTATTTCTTAACATTTCTCTACCCCTGAACAACTGGGATTTCACCGTAGACTGAGGTCTGTTTAAAACAGATGAAATTTCTTCAATAGACAAATCTTCATAGTAAAACAAGTGAATCACACTGCGGTATTTTAAGGGGAGTTCCAGCACAGCATAATACACCTCACCCGTTTCTTGTTCCTCAAACACCAGTTCTTCAGACAGGGGGACCGTCTTTTGAAACCAAGCATTGGAAAACACATTTTTACTGCAGTTTAATGTAACACGAATTAACCAAGCCTTTCGGTGTTCTTCGCTTTCAAATTTTTTGTTGTTTTTTAAGTATCGAAGAAAAACCTCCTGGGTAACATCATCCGCAGAATTTTTATTTTTCGTTTGTGAAAGAGCCAGTTTGTACACCATGTTGAAATAAGATTCAATCACGGCCTGATCAGAAACAAAAGGCAGTTCCTTTTGCAACTTTATCCCCCCTTACTTATAATACCTTTCAAATGGCCAAAAGGTTGCATTATATTTTAAAAAATTTCAACTGATTATCTGTTTTGTTTTCTTAATAAATAGCGTTGCTTTGCTTCATCCCATAATCTTTGTTCTTCGTCTGTTTCGATCAAAAGAGGCGGGACAGGAGTCGGATTTTCATGTTCATCCAATGCCACCAAAACAACATACGCAATATTGATCATTCTTTTCGACCCATCCAGTTCCTCCACAAAGGTTTCTACCTTTACTTCCATAGAAGTAGTCCCCGTATAGGTAACCTGTCCTCGTAAAACAAGAGTATCATTGGCTCGAGCAGCTCCTAAAAACACAAGAGAATCCACCACTGCGGTTGTCACATTTTTTTCGCAGTGTCGTCTTGCGGTAATGGCAGCAACAACATCAATCCACGCCATGAGTTTTCCACCAAATAACCGTTTAGAGCCGTTCAAATCGCCTGAAAACAAAATCTGTACTTGTTCTGTAAAAGATTCTGATGCATGTTTTGCTCGCATAATCCTCTCTCCTTTTTAAAAATACCGATAAAATCCCTTGTGGGTTTCGGATAATGTTACCGACAATTCGGGAAATGCTTCTTTTAATTTTTCAACCAACACAGGACAGATAATGGTTTCTGTTTCAAAGTGACCTGCATCTACCAATGCAATTCCAAGTTGCTCGGCTTGCTGATGATTGTGATATTTTGTATCAGCCGTAAGGAACACATCCGTCTTTGCCTCTGCCAAAAATTCGCTTCCGCTTCCGCTGCAGACTCCTACAGTTTTAATGTTTTTCGCCAAATCGCCGGTATATTTTAATCCATAGCATTTTAGTTTTTCCTGTACCAACTCCAAAAATTCCTTCAATGTCATTTCCCGGGAAATCGTACCCGTTTTAAAGGGTTGTATCTCCTCATCTGTCTTCACACCGAGTAAACGGCATAGATGAGCATTGATGCCCTCTGCCGCCATATCCAGATTGGTATGAGCACACAACAAAGCAATTTTCTTTTCTGCTGCAGTCAATAAAATTTTCCCGCAAAAATTTTCATCTGTGATTCGATTCATAGGAGAAAACAGAAAAGGATGATGGGTCAAAATCAGATTTGCACCTATTTTTTCCGCTTCTTCTAACACTTCTTGAGTCACATCCAACGAAACCAAAATGCCCTTTACCGTCTCTCCCGTTCTTCCCAACAAAAGCCCGGAATTATCCCATTCTTCCGCCAATTCATAAGGAGCAATCGAATCGATCCACGCTCTAATTTCATTTACTGTTGCCATGCGGCTTCCTCCTGTTCCAGCTTTTCCAGCAGTTTTTTGTGTTTTAGATATTCCGTTCCTCTGAAGGAACCCATTTGGTTTAGAATTTTTCTTTCTTTTTCTTTTCGTTTTAACAAATATTGTCCGAATAAAGGATGTTTTCTCAAGTAACTTCCAATTTCACAATCATATTCTCCCTCTGTTTCACCCCGTTTGCATATCATTGCATGATATAATTTTTCTTCTTGAAACACCATATCCTCTTGCAAAATAGCAAATCCGTTTTCGCATAAATATTCCCGCAATTCCTTTACTGCTGTCATCGGTTGTAACAGGAGGGTTGCATGAGAAATTTTATCCTTTGCATTCTCTAATATTTCAGAAATCAAAACTCCGCCCATACCGGCAATGATGATACAATCCGCCTCGTTTTTTTGAAGTTTTGATAGTCCGTCACTCACCCGACAATCCAATAAAATCCCCTGCCGTTTGCTGTTTTTTTCAGCTTTTTGCAACGAAGGTGCACTAATATCGCAGGCAATTGCTTTTTTACATATTCCGCTTTTCATCAACGCAATGGGTAAATAACCGTGATCTGTTCCGATATCCGCCACACACTCGCATTTTGGAACATGAGTAAACAACATAGTTAAACGCTCGTCTAATCCATTCATTTGTATTCTCCGTGATAAAACAGGCTGTCTCTTAATAGAAACAGCCCGAATTTTTAATCT
>JAZNYR010000103.1:0-3562 GCA_045594525.1 Clostridia bacterium
CACTTGAAGTACCAAGAACTTTTTTTGGCAATGCTTCTGAAAGTTGTCTTACAATAGTTGGCCATAACGCAGAAAGTGAAACTCCGTTTATAAGCCACAACCACTTTACTATTGAAAAATTTGTGCTTACGGCTATAATAAGGTTAACAATTCCTGATACAGATAAGCTTAGGAAAATCATCCATTTAATATTATATTTTTTACAAAGTAAACCATTAATAACCTGCCCGACTCCATATGCAAAAAAGAAAAATGTTGGTACAGTTCCGGCTTGCGCCTTAGTTATTCCATAAAAATCAATAACCTGCGTTATATTAGCAGAATAATTTACTTTTCCTAAATAAGATATTGTATAAACAAGCCAACTTAAAAAAATCAAAAAGGTAGCTTCGCTTATATTTTTTTCTTTATACTGTTTCACTTTTCACATTCTCCAATCTTTCGTCAAATTTCGACAATTTTTATATGATTTTATCAAGTCAGTAGTAAAAACGATTCATCTATTCTTTCATCCAATTGTTCTACATAAAGGGTTCTTTGTTTTCTCTGTGAAGTTCTATTTCATCCGCAACTGAGGCACTGCCCCGCATTTTAATGAGATATAAAACTGTCTCGGCAATATCGGACGGAAGAATCATTCCCTCGCTCGTTAAATCGGGGCGGGAGATTTTTACCATATCAGTATAAACTCCTCCGGGGCTTATCGCATGAACTCTGACACCTTTTTGGTAATATTCCTTGCTCAAAGCCTTGGTAAAGCCAAGCAAAGCATGTTTGGATGCGGAATATACACTTTGTAACGCATATCCCTTATGGGCGGTCACAGAAGCAATATTGATAATGGTTCCGCAATCGGATTTTTGCAAATAGGGAATCGCCGTTTGACACATAAGAAATGGTGCTCTTACATTGGTATTCATGATCCTGTCATATTCTTCCATAGAGATTTCTTCAAATGCCGCCGATTGTGCAACCCCGGCATTATTGATTAAAAAGTCTATCCCGCCGTATTTCATAACAACCGTTTCAATCGTTTGTCTTATGTACTCATCATTGCAAATATCTCCGGGAAGAATCAGACACTCTCTGCCATTTGCGGTTTTCCTGAGCTTCTCTTCATTTCTTCCCATTAAAACAAGGTTAAAGCCACAAGAAAAAAGTGCATCTGCAATTGCTGAACCTATGCCTCCCCCGGCTCCTGTTATGATACAAACTTTATCTTTCATGTTACACCTCGTTTTCTCCGTAATTCAACACTTTAGCCGTGATAAGGGTATCGTTTGGATACCACTGTTTTGCGATATAACTCCATTTCATTCCGTTGCGATATGATATAAATTCCTTTATCTCGTCCCAAAGGGACATATCGCATCCGTTAGGATATATCGCACCGTAAGGTATATCGCAAATGACCTCAGGAATTTATATCGCTGAGTTTAATCGTTTCACCATTAACCTCATTATACCTTATTTTCTCTAAAAATACAAGTCCCTGTCTGCACATTTTTTTCTGATTTTCATAGTATAACAGTGAAGGTAAGCCGAAGGGAGGTGACTACTGATGAATGGAAGCTGCGGTATCTTTGGCGAAAACAGCGAAATCCTGTTTTTCATCCTTGTATTCCTTTTGATTTTCTGCTGCGGTTGTGGCTGTGGATGCAATAACTAAAGCCTGTAATCAAATTGAGAAAAAGGGAGGTGAAAAGAATGGGATTCTTAGGTCGTATGGGAAATAACAGCTGCGGAAACAATGATACTGTACTGTGGTTCATCATTTTGTTCCTGCTGCTGTTCTGGTGCAACAACAATGACGGTTGCTGCGAAAACTAATCAAAAAATAACGGAGGGAAATCATGTCAGAAATCAGTACAAACAACTGCGGATGCGGCTTTGATTTCGGTCAAAACAGCTGGATATGGATTATCATTGCAATTATTGTCATCTGCTGTCTGTGCGGCGACGGATTTGGTAACAATAGTCGCGGCTGCTGTTAACATACCAAAGGAGTGCGGTTTTCCGCACTCCTTTTTATAACAAAGTATAAAACCACTTCACGCTTCATAAGATAAGAACAAATGAAAGGAGTGGTTTTTATGAAAATTCACTGGAAATCGTTACTTTGGAATTTGGCTCTGCCTTTGTTGACGGGAGGATTATCCGCATGGGTAACGGCAGGCTCGATGAAACAGTTTGCTGACCTTAATCAGCCGCCCCTGTCACCCCCTGGCTGGCTGTTCCCCATTGTCTGGACCATTTTATTTACATTAATGGGGATTTCTTCCTATCTTGTAAATCAGGAGAATAGCCCCTATAAATCTTCAGCACTTCGCATTTACGGCATCCAATTGGGCGTCAATTTCTTCTGGCCCATTCTCTTTTTCCGCCTGCAAGCCTTTTTGGGTGCATTTTTCTGGCTGTTGCTTCTTTGGGTGCTGATTATTGTGATGATTGTTCTGTTTCATAAAGTCAAACCCCTTGCAGGGTATTTACAAATCCCCTATTTTCTTTGGGTCACCTTTGCTGCTTATTTAAATCTTGCAATCTACTTCCTCAATAGATAAAAAACAGGGCTTTACGAAGCCCTGTTTTATCTTTTGCGGTCTGTGCATTTTTACACTTCCCAGTTGTGCCATACATTCTGCACATCGTCATTATCTTCTAACATGTCAATCAGTTTTTCCATGTGCAACAAATCTTTTTCATCTGTTAATTTTACATAGTTTTGAGGAACCATTTCCACTTCTGCACTGACAAAGGAATATCCCTTTCCTTCCAGCGCTTCTCTCACTGCGGAAAAGTCTGTAGGTGCGGTCAGAATCTCGTAGCATCCGTCCTCGACAGAAAAATCTTCTGCTCCTGCATCCAATGCGTCCATCATCAGAGTTTCCTCATCCACGCCATCCTGTTCTTCAATGACAATCACACCTTTTTGGTCAAACATAAAGCCTACACAGCCTGTCTGCCCCAGGTTACCGCCAAACTTATCAAAATAGTGACGAACTTCACCCGCTGTACGGTTTTTGTTATCCGTCATTACCTCTACAATAACAGCAACCCCGGAAGGACCGTAGCCTTCATAAGTAATTTCCATGTAATCCTCGCCGCTGCCTTCTCCGGCTGCTTTTTTGATACTTCTTGCAATGGTGTCATTAGGCATATTGTTTGCCTTTGCCTTTGCAATGACATCCTTCAGTTTGGAATTGCTTTCCGGATCCGGTCCGCCCATCTTTACCGTAACCGCAATTTCACGACCGATTTTGGTAAAAATCTTTCCCTTTTGAGCGTCTGACTTCTCCTTCTTATGCTTTATATTAGACCATTTGGAATGTCCTGACATACTGCTATCCTCTCCATTTCATCTTAAACAAATTTAACATTGATATTATATCACAAACCCGCCCTACTGTCAAGGAAATCTCCTATCTGTTTCCCTTTCTTTCCATGTTTTTTAAAAAATTAGAAAAAAACAATTGACATTTGCTTTGTTTTGTGGTAAAATAATTGAGTACGATTGAGATAGGGGTATAGCTCAGTTGGTAGAGCATCGGTCTCCAAAACCGAG
>JAZNYR010000104.1:0-5328 GCA_045594525.1 Clostridia bacterium
CGGGGATTTACCTCGATGACATACACCGTTTCGTCAGATACGATAAACTGAATGTTAATCATACCCACCACATGCAATGCTCTTGCCAGACGGCAGGAATAATCCACAATCACATCTTTTGCGTGCTGACTCATGGTCTGAGGGGGGTAAACGGAAATACTGTCCCCGGAGTGAACCCCTGACCGTTCCAAGTGCTGCATGATACCCGGAATCAGTACATTTTCACCGTCACAGATGGCATCTACTTCGGCTTCCGTTCCCATGACATACTTATCAACCAAGATGGGATGTTCCTGGGTCACACGGTTAATAATATTCATATAATTGGTAATTTCTTTATCAGACAGGGCAATTTCCATTCCCTGACCGCCCAATACATAGGAAGGACGAACCAGCACAGGATAGCCAAGCTCGTTGGCAGCCGCAATGGCTTCTTCACAGGTAAAGACGGTTTTTCCCTTGGGACGGGGAATACCGCATTCTTCCAAAATGTTATCGAAGGCTTCTCTGTCCTCTGCGTTGTTTACATCTCTTGCGTCCGTACCCAAGATTTTCACGCCCATATCTTCCAATGCTTGGGTCAGCTTAATTGCGGTCTGACCGCCAAACTGAACAATGGCACCTTCGGGCTGTTCCAAATCCACAATGTTTTCTACATCCTCAGCGGTCAGCGGTTCAAAATACAGCTTATCCGCAATGTCAAAGTCGGTAGAAACAGTTTCGGGATTGTTATTGATAATAATGGTTTCATATCCGCATTTGGACAGTGCCCAAACGCTGTGAACAGAACAGTAGTCAAACTCAATTCCCTGACCGATACGGATAGGACCGGAGCCCAGCACCAGTACCTTTTTCTTGTTGGAAGGTACAGATTCGTTTTCAGTATCGTAAGAAGAATAGTAGTAAGGGGTTTCCGCCTCAAACTCTGCCGCACAGGTATCCACCAGCTTATAGGTGGGTAAAATGCCCCATTCAAGCCGTTTCTGGCGAACCTCACCGGGAAGCATTCCTGCATATTCTCCGATTAATTTATCAGGATATCCCATCTGCTTTGCTTTCCGCAGAAGCTGGGGAGTCATCAATTCTGATTTCAGAGCATCTTCCATTTGCACCAGCATACGGAACTGATTTAAGAACCACTTATCCATTTTGGTAATTTCATTGATTTCGTCCATAGAAATTCCTTTACGGAGTGCTTCTGCAATCACGAAAATCCGTTCGTCATCAACCACCTTCAATGCTTCTCTTAACTGTTCTACGGTATAATCCGCAATTTTTGGCAGATACAGACTATCTAAGTGCTGTTCCAAAGAACGGATTGCCTTCATTAAAGCACCTGTAAAGGTGGGGCTGATTGACATTACCTCCCCTGTTGCCTTCATCTGGGTACCCAAGGTCCGTTCTGCATGAACAAATTTATCAAAGGGCCACTTGGGAATTTTTACTACTACATAGTCAATGGTAGGTTCAAAAGACGCATAAGTGGTTTTGGTCACTGCATTTTTGATTTCGTCCAACCCGTAACCCAAGGCAATCTTGGAAGCAACCTTTGCAATGGGGTATCCCGTTGCTTTGGAGGCAAGAGCGGAAGAACGGCTCAAACGGGGGTTTACTTCGATGACTGCGTATTCAAAGCTGTCAGGCTTTAATGCAAACTGAACATTACAGCCCCCCTCAATGCCTAATGCAGAAATAATTTTTAAAGCGGAGGAACGGAGCATCTGAAACTCCTTATTTTCCAAAGTCTGACAAGGAGCAACAACAATACTGTCCCCTGTGTGAACCCCAACCGGGTCCACATTTTCCATACTGCAAATGGTAATACAGCTCCCCTTTGCATCCCGCATTACTTCAAATTCAATTTCTTTCCAACCGGAAATACATTTTTCAATCAATACCTGTCCCACACGGCTGAGTCGCAAACCGTTGGGAGCAATTTCGGAAAGCTCTTGCTCGTTATTGGCAATACCGCCCCCTGTTCCGCCCAAGGTGTAGGCCGGGCGAACAATCACGGGAAAGCCGATTTCGTTGGAGAAGGCAAGGGCATCTTCATAATTATCCACAACCTTACTTGCAATACAAGGTTCGTTAATGGATTCCATGGTGTCTTTAAATGCCTGACGGTCTTCCGCCATTTTAATACTGCTTGCAGAAGTACCAAGCATGGTGACTCCATGCTCCTGTAAAAAGCCTTCTTCTGCCAGCTCCATTGCCAGATTCAGACCCGTCTGACCCCCAAGGGTAGGCAAAATACTGTCCGGCTTTTCTTCTAAAATCACTCGTTTTAATACAGGAATGGTCAGGGGTTCGATATACACTCTGTCCGCAATGTCCTTATCTGTCATAATGGTTGCGGGGTTGGAGTTGATCAGCACAACCTCCAAACCTTCTTCTTTCAGGGAACGGCAGGCCTGGGTTCCTGCATAGTCAAACTCTGCTGCCTGACCGATAATAATAGGACCTGACCCAATCATCAATACTTTCTTAATTTCAGGTTTTTTAGGCATTGTGAGTTCCCTCCTTTATCATTGCAAGAAATGAGTCAAACACAAATCCGGTGTCGGTAGGACCGTCGCTTGCTACGGGATGGAACTGAACACCGGAAACGGATGTACCGGGATAAGCAACCCCTTCACAGCTGTTATCGTTTACATTTACATGGGTCATCTTTGCAGATTGTTCTCCAAAGCTGTCCATATCCACTTCATAAATATGGTTTTGAGAGGTGATATACACTCTGTCTTGAGATAAATCTCTCACAGGATTGCTGGAACCGTGGTGGCCGTACTTCATCTTTTTTGTATCCCCGCCCATGGCAAGAGCAATCAACTGGTGGCCAAGACCAATTCCGAACACAGGAAGTCCGGACTCACAAAGCGTTTTTACACAATCAATCAGTTTGTCGCACTCTTTGGGATTTCCGGGGCCGTTTGTAATAAAAATTCCCTGAGGGGCGGATGCCAGTATGGTTTTTGCAGAGGTATCGTAAGGATAGAAATCCAACGCACAACCCCGATTTTTCAGCACCTTTGCCATGCTCTTTTTCAGTCCTAAATCAAGGACGGCAATCTTCACACCGGAATCAATGGATCGCATTTCTTCCTGAACGCCCGTCTTTGCAACGGCACCTTTGATCTGATAATTCTTTGCTGTTTCGATACATTCTTCCAAATCGAAGTCTTCATTGCAGGTCAAAACTGCATTCATAACCCCCTGATCTCTCAAGGTACGGGTTAACATTCTGGTATCAATTTCCTCAATACCGGGAATATCCCATTCAATCAGAAGACTTTCCAAGTCCCCTTTTGCACGGAAGTTACTGGGGAAACGGGACAGCTCTTTTACAATCAACGCCTCCGTCCACAGATGCCCGGATTCCCAATCCTCGTTGTTCACACCGCAGTTTCCAATCAAAGGATAGGTCATCACCACGCCTTGTCCAGCGTAAGAGGGATCGGTCATGGTTTCCAAATATCCTACCATAGAGGTATTGAACACCAGTTCAAACACCGCGTCCCGAGTGGAGCCAAAGCTTTGTCCTTCAAACACTTGTCCGTTTTCCAAAATCAAAAATGCTTTCAAACTGTTCACTCCCATCACTATTTTTTCTCGCCATTTTTTGTTTTTATTCACAATTTGACGAATAATCTGTTCCAAAAATGAATTTTTATTAGTTTTTATGAATAAATATTAGTTTTTGCCCAAAAAAAATTCTTAAAATGAATTTTTTTACATATCGATTCATAATCTGTTAGCCGTAAAAAGCCATTTTTTCTATTTTACAACATTTTTACAAAAAAATCAAGTGTTTTTTGAAAAATAAAAGGCGGTTTTTTGCCGCCTTTTTTGTATTTTTTTGTTCAATGTGTAAAAATCTGCAAAAAGACCTTCTTGTTATGGCTTTAAACTGAGAATAAACTCTGCAAAATCCGACGCCGCATTGGGTCTTCCCAAGTACCCAATCATGGAGCTTGCCTGATTTCTTCTCCAGGTATTTGCCAACACCTGATACACCGCTTCATCCAAGGGTACTGTTTTGGTAACACGAAGTGCCGCACCGTTGTTGACCAAAAATTCACTGTTTCTGTCCTCTTGCCCGGGAATGGGATTAATGAGCACCATAAAAAGCCCTTTTGCCAACGCCTCCGAAGAGGTCAATCCCCCCGGCTTTGTCACAATACAATCTGCCGCATCCATCAGTTCGGGAACATTATTCACATACCCGAAATTATAAACCTTCTTCTTTGTGGTCATCCGGTCAATTTTCCGCTTTGCTCGACTGTTATTTCCACACACGCAAAGGACCTGAAAATCCAAGGGTACACTGTCAATTTTCTCAATAAGACCTGCTAAATTACCGTATCCCATGCTGCCGCTCATGACCAAAACCGTGTCCTTATTTTCAATTCCCAGCCGCCGTCTTGCCTCTTCCTTGTCTAATTTTTCAGCAAACTGTTCTCCTACAGGGATTCCGATAGGCACCGCTTTTGCCACAGGCACTCCCCGCTTTCCCAACTGCAAATTCATCAGGTGGGACGGAGTGACATAATAATCAATGTCCGTATCCTCCCAGAAGGGATGTAGGGTAAAGTCTGTCACAATTCCCACTACCTTCACGCCTGTTAAATACCCTTTTCTTTGCAATACCGTTACCAGATGGGCAGACAGTACATGGGTGCACACAATGACATCGGGCTTGTATTCCTCCAAAAAATCCGTCAGCTTACGGGACAAAATGACATTAAACAGTTTCCCCAAAGAAAAAGGACTGGTAAAACTGTAATTTTTCTCTGCCCAACGGTACATTCTTCCATACTCTTTGGGAGAGATTTTGGTGGAAATTAAATACCCCTTTGAAAGAGAATCGCTATACACGGGACTAATATATTCATAAACATCCAAGGTGTCACAAGTAACACCCTTTTTCTCCAGAGCCGCCACCGCCGCCTTTGCCGCCTGATGATGACCCTGTCCTGTAGAAACGGACATCAGTAAAACTTTCATAGATGTTCCCCCTTCTGTATTCTCGCTTTCATACAACAAATTCAGACTAAACTTATATGAGTAATCTCGTTGCCTCCAGGCAACATATCGCATCCGTCAGGATATATCGCGTACGAAGTACCTATCGCAAATTCCGTTAGGAATTTATATCACTGCGGTTGACATTCAACCGCATACGGTTTAGGTGCAAAACCTTTTTAGCGATATACTCACTCTGTTCGTGCGATATATTTTCGTTCCTCTCAAATGCGATATAACTCCATTTCATTCCGTTGCGATATGATATAAATTTCTTTCTCGTCGCGTCAGCGACATATCGCATCG
>JAZNYR010000105.1:0-2782 GCA_045594525.1 Clostridia bacterium
CAAAGATTATCGGTGCCTTTTTCAAAATTCCTCTGACCTACCTTCTTCACGAAAGCGGAATGGGAATTTACAATACAGCCTATCAGCTTTATGTCCTGTTTTTTATCATTGCCACTGCGGGACTTCCTGTGGCGGTGTCGAAAATGGTGTCAGAACAGCTTGCCTTAAAGGACGGGTATCAGGTCCGTCGGCTGTTCAAAGCCGAAATGTTGCTGATTACCTGCTTGGGGTTGATAGGAGCAGGATTGCTGTACTTTTTTGCAACCCCCATTGCACGGGCAATCGGGAATGTGCAGATTGCACCCAGTATCCGGGCGGTGGCACCTGCTCTCATTTTTGTAGCAATTATGGCGGGACTCAGAGGGTTTTTTCAGGGAACGCAGAATATGCTCCCCACAGCCGTTTCCCAGATTTTAGAGGCCCTTGGAAAGCCTGTGGTAGGCTACACCCTGGCTTTTGTTATGATAGGAAGCGGTGCGGTGTATGCTTCCTCCGGTGCCCTGTTGGGTGTGACGGCAGGGGCGGCGGCAGGGTGTATCGTGCTGGGCATTTGGTTTTTGGTGAAGCGAAAATCTGTGCTTCCTCACGGAACGGCTCATAATGAGGTGTTGCCCTATCCACAGCTGATCAAACGGCTTGTTTGGATTGCAGTACCCATTACCATCGGTGCCTGTGTATCCAGTGTTACCTCCTTGGTGGATACCCTTATGGTTCGGGGTTTGTTGCAAAATATTTCCTTTACAGCGGATCAGGCAAAGGCCCTTTATCAGCAGTATGCCATTTATGCAAAAAACGGGGAAATGGCATCCTTGCTGCAAAATCATGGATTGGACACCCATGCATCCGAATTTTTGTACGGCGCATACAGCGGGTATGCGTATCCTTTGTTTAACTTACCCTTAACATTGATTACCGCCATGAGCATTAGTGTTGTTCCCGCTTTGGCAGAGGCAATTGCGGTGAAAAACCAGCGGAATATTCAGCGGATTACCGCATCTGCAATCAGAATCACCATTTTGTTTGCCATGCCCTGTACCATTGGGCTGTCGGTCATGGCAAAGCCGATTTTATATTTGCTTTATTCCAACACCTCCTCGGGTACCATGCTGGAAATTTTAGCGGTGGCTTGTATCTGGGTCAGCCTTGTGTCGGTTTGTACCGCCATACTGCAGGCGGCAGGGAAGGTGTGGATTCCTGTTATCAATATGCTGATTGGTGCAGTTGTCAAGATTGTTTCCAATATCCTGTTGGTTTCCATGCCACAAGTGAACATCCTGGGGTTATCTATCAGCAGCAATCTTTGTTATTTTGTGATTGCGGCACTGGATTTGTACTTTGTGATGAAGGTCACACGGGTTAAGCTAAAGCTTGCTGAAACGCTGGTAAAGCCTCTGTTTGCAACGGGGGCAATGGGTGTGGCAACCCTTTTTTGCTATCGGTTTTTGGAAACGAACATTCCTGCCAAGATTGCCACTATTTTATCTGTGGGAATCGGCGGTTGCATCTATCTGGCGGTTTTATTGCTGGTAGGCGGATTAAAACGGGAGGATGTGGAAATGCTTCCTAAAGGAGAAAAAATTGCGGCAATCATGGAAAAACGAAAATTATTGCGATAAAGAAAGGGCAGTTATGAAACAATATACATTAGAGGATTTATTAAAGATTATGGAACAGCTTCGGGCAGGTTGCCCCTGGGACAGGGAGCAGACCTACGAAAGCTTGAAACGGTATGCCATCGAGGAAGCCTATGAGGTGGTGGAAGCGGTGGATGAGCCCGACCGCATGAAACTGGCAGATGAGTTGGGAGATTTGCTACTGCAAGTGGTGTTTTATGCCCAGATTGGAAAAGAAAAGGGCGAGTTCACCATGGACGATGTCCTTCGTTGCGTTTGTGAAAAAATGATTCACCGTCACCCTCATGTGTTTGGGGATGTGGTGGCAGAAACCTCTGACGATGTACTGAAAAACTGGGCACAGATTAAGAAAAAGGAAAAGGGTCAGAAAACCCAAACCCAAGCTATGGAAGGAATTTCTTCCTCCCTGCCTTCTCTCATGCGGGCACAAAAGGTCCAGGAAAGTGCTGCAAAGGTTGGCTTTGATTGGGATTCTTTGCCCCCTGTGCTGGACAAGCTACGGGAAGAGGTAGAGGAGTTTGCCTGTGCCAAAACCCCCGCAGAACAAGAAGAGGAGTTTGGAGATTTGCTGTTTGCGGCTGTGAATGCGGCACGGTTTACGGGGATTCAACCCGAAACGGCACTTCATAAGGGCGTGAACAAATTCATCCGCAGATTCGGAAAAATGGAAGAATTGGCAACCCAAAAGGGCTTGGTGTTATCCGACCTTTCTTTGGAGGAAATGGACCGACTGTGGGACAAAATTAAGGAATTTGAATAAAATTGTGGAAAAATTAAAAATTTTTTAGAAAAAAAGAGGAATTTTGCCAAGATTGGAGAAATACTCATAATAGCAATGATAATGCTTATTTATTTTTAAATTATAGAAAGGGAGGAAATAAAGAATGAATAAGGCAGAATTAATTACAAAAGTTGCAGAAAAGGCAGAACTGTCCAAGAAAGATGCTGACAAAGCAGTAAGCGCTTTGATCGAATCTGTTCAGGAAGCTCTGAAGGCCGGTGAAAAGGTTCAGCTGGTTGGCTTCGGTTCTTTCGAAGTAAGAGAAAGAGCTGCAAGAAAGGGTAAGAATCCTCGCAGCGGCGAAGAAATCACCATTCCTGCAAGCAAGGCTCCTGTATTCAAAGCAGGCAAAGCTTTCAAAGACAGC
>JAZNYR010000106.1:0-2392 GCA_045594525.1 Clostridia bacterium
GATATTTTTTTACTGCACTCTACCTCACCTAATTGATGTATAGAAACACGTCCTGTGGAAAAACTTACCGAAAGAGGTGTTTCTATGAAGGCTAAGCCTCATTGGGGTTATATACTCGCGGGTCTTTGTGCCGGGACGGTAAACGGCTTGTTTGGTGCCGGAGGAGGAATGATATTAGTTCCGTTACTGACTGCATTGACCAATTTGAAGGAGGATGATGTTTTTCCGGCTTCTGTGTCTATAATTCTTCCAATCACACTCGTCTCTCTTTTCTTCTCGCTACCTGCCAATGAACTTGACTGGCAAACTTTGATGCCGTATCTGTCCGGCAGTGTCATTGGCGGCATTCTATCCGGTCTTTTGGGGAAAAGAATCCCGACCCTTTGGCTTCATAGGGTTTTAGGTGTTTTGATTTTATGGGGAGGATTTCGTTATCTATGCTAGACAGTCCCTATATTATTCTTGCCGTATCCGTTCTATTGGGATTTCTTTCCGGAATCGGTGTTGGTGGCGGGAGTCTTTTAGTCCTTTGGTTGACATTGGTGCTGGGATATCAGCATTCTGATGCAAGAGTAATTAACCTTCTGTTTTTTCTCCCTTGCGCATGTATTTCCACATTTTGGCGCTGGAAACAAGGATCCGTATCCTTCAAAAAAGTTCTTCCCGCTATTTTAATTGGCTGCATTGTTGCCGGCGTGTGTTCATTCTTTTCGAAACTACTGGATACCCAAATCCTTAAAAAGTTATTCGGTGGTTTACTTTTTATAACCGGAATTCGCGAGCTTTTCTACAAAAACGTAAAAAAGGAACATCAATAGATGCTCCTTTTTTATAACAGTTCAATCCAATTTTTAGTAATTTCTACTGTGGAAAGGCCAATATCTGCAATTACATTCGAACAGATAATCGCGCCTTCAATTTCACCGCCGGATAACTTCTCGCCGACAAAATCCAATTGCTGTTTCATAACGTCATCCGCAAGCGGTCTTTTATTGCCAAAATCATACATGTAGATGCCCAGCATTAACCGTTTACCATCAATGACATCTGATATCTTTTCAAAGTTCTGCTTATAATTCAGCAGATTTTCTCCGTACCAAGTCCAAAAAGTCGTTACATCAAAAATCCTTGCCCGATCCACAGGCGTAATTGCAATGTCTTTCTCATACAGAACAGACCAAAGTTCCAACTTTCTGTTTAATGTGTGATGGAGCTTGTTTGCATAGTTGTTTAGAACATCCGGGGTAAATACCTGCATACGTTTTTCGCTGATAAAGTCATCTATAACCGCACTGACTACACGGGTGTCTTTTTGTGCCAAGGTGAGGATATCATCTAAATCGTCCTTTGGAACATCTTCATCAGCACCAATTAAAGAAAGACACAATTTTTGAGCTGGTTCTCCCAACCAAGGATCATCTAAAAACGAATTATTTTCTTCTGACGCCAACTTTACTCTGCAAAGGTTTTCAATACCTAAGTAAGAAAGTCCTTCTAAGGGGTCCATCGTATTGCCAACAGGAAGCCCATAGCCTGCATTAGCATATCCTCCCGGGAGTTGACCCCAAAGCCACAGTTTTTTCTTTAATTCACTCATATAGGTCTCCTTTGATTCTAAAAATCACAAACGGCTTCTAAACGCAAGGTATCCTTCCAAAATCAAGGAAGCCGCAACTGCGTCCACTGTGTTTTTCCGCTTCTTTCCGTGGTAATTATGTGCAGAAAGAATATTGTGGGCTTCAACCGTTGTTCGGCGCTCGTCCCACATTTTAACCGGAAGACCCGTCCGTTCTTCAACCTTTTTCGCAAACACTTTACAGACGTCCGCTCTGGCACCCTCGGAGCCATCCATGTTCTTAGGAAGTCCTACACAAATTTCCGTCACTTGATTTTCTTTGGCAATTCTTACAACCTCATCTAATGTTTTGTCCATATTGCGGCTATGAATCACGGTTGTGGATCCTACAATACTGCATAGCAGATCACTTAGGGCAACGCCTGTACGGGCATCACCATAGTCAATTCCCATTACTCTCATGTATTCCCTTCTTCCTATAACGGTTTCTGTCATTATATAACAAATATAAGGGAAAATAAACAGCAAAATAGCTGAAAAATAATGAAAAAAGTTGTTGACTTCTCCCCTCCCCTATGTTAGAATGTCTTTACCTGTGAACAGGGCTTTTTTTGTGCGCCTTTTTCAGCTCCGGAGCGGCAATTTGTAGTTAGCCGCTTACTAAATTTTTCCTAGCCGGGGTGATACAGGGAGGCAATTTTAAGGAGGTGCCGTTATGCGCGTTAAAGTCACTTTGAGATGCTCCGAGTGCAAGCAGAGAAACTACAACACCATGAAGAACAAGAAGAACGACCCTGACCGTCTCGAAATGAAGAA
>JAZNYR010000107.1:0-4265 GCA_045594525.1 Clostridia bacterium
GCTGCATAGAACAGGATTCCAATGTATCCCACTTCCAGGAAAAGGAAGGCCGCAGAAAAATAGGTGTAACGCAAATACCCATATGTGCGGAAAAATGGGGTTTTGCAGATTTCAAAGGAAGATGTGTCGCAGTTGCCTAAGCCGAAGCCCAACAGGCGGTCGCCAAAATTGGGAACAAGCATTTCGGCAAGGACAGGGATCGCACTCAAACGATTTACCGTTTGCGCGGTGCTGTAATGCTTTTGGGTAGCTGCTTTCCAAATGTTTTCCAAGGATAAAAAGCCTTCAAAATCGAAAAGGGTTACCAAAAGTGTACTGGTTACCACAACCAGCGCACCGCCGGTAGCAAAAATCAGCAGTTTTCTCCAGGAAAACGATGTGAGAAATGCTGCCATAACCAGCATAACGATAAAGAACACGAAGAAAAACTTCAGTTCGGCCAATGCTGACATAAAAAGGGCTGCCACACATTTTGCACCGCACAGAGGAAAGCTCTCTTCTTTTTCCATATACTTCAGCAACGACCGGCTCAGTACAATGGTAAAGAAAATAATGGTTGCGGCATTGGCACCGCTCTCGATGCCGAAAATTCCGCCCAAATAGTCCTGCTTATAGTGGAACACAAAATACTGAATCAGCGTAATCGGTACATTGACCCAGAAAAGAATATCCAAAATCCGGAAGCTCTTCTTTGCGTCCTCATAACTGAAATAAACCGCTACCGCAAAAAAGAAAATGTAGTATCGGAAATTATTCCGTGTGCCCCACAGAAAGTAGATAATCGACTGGTAGTTAATTAAATAGAGCACCAGGCAGTAGAGGAAAAATGCCGTTACCAAAATTGCCAGCGGGAGAAGCTTTTTTTCGAGCTTGATGTTTCTCCGAAACACCATAAATCCGAAAAGGCCAATCCAGGCAATGTCTGCCGTGTACTTGATTGCCGACGGCAAGGATAACAGGTGGAAAATTGTTCCCCAGGCCAGGGGCAAGGCAAAAATCCAGAAGATCAACCAGGACGGCAGAGGTCTTTTTTCAATTTTCAGCAATCCGTTTCTTTCCATTGATCTTCTTCTCCAAGTTACAAGCGATCCCGCTTATTTTTCAGGTATACAAACAGGAAGCAAAGCCACACCTGCTTGTGTTTTACTGCCCAATACAGTAATTTTTTTTGCAAATTACAACCGCTGTAACAGGTTGTTCTTACAATTTCCTGCAGGCAGTCATCGGTTACAATTTTCTTCAGTTCCCTACGACGCTCACAGAAACGCAATTTGGAACTTACAATGTGCTTCATTGCACCAATGGTAAAACCGAAGGTAGCTCCCTTAATCGGTTGCTCCAGTATGTTTTCTATTTCCATTTCTTGGCTTAAAGAAATCATTGCATTGTTGAACACTTTGATTTTCTCAAAATGGTTCGGTTTATACAAGTTAGAAAGAGATGTCCCATTGACCGTATAGTGGTATAAAACACAATCCATTATATAAACTCTGTGCAAATAACCATATAACTCTGTTAGTGAATAATGGTCTTCAGAAAACAATTTTCGTTCAGAAACAAAACGCCATTTATTCTTTCTTATAACATCCATAGAATACAGTTTATTCCATGGGCTCAAAAGTACTTTCCAATCTTCTCCCGTTTTTAGGTTATTATAAAGGGACATTGGCAGTAATACATTGGCAACCTCTTTACCTGTATACAGCTGCTTTGGCGGACAAGGTATCTGCTTTTTAGATGCGGTCTCGTTGGCTCTTATAATATCGTGTCCAAAAAGAACCATATCTGCTGCATTCTTTTTTGCAACCGCAACACATTTTTCAATTGCATCAAGTTCGACATAGTCATCACTATCAAAAAAGCAAATATATTTCCCAGTTGCGTAATCAATTCCTGTATTCCGTGCAAAACCTGCTCCCGCATTTTCCTTATGAATCACTTTAATTCGGGAATCTTTCTGGGCATAGTCATCGCATATTTGAGGGCAGTTGTCAGGAGAGCCGTCGTCTACCAAAAGGATTTCAAGGTTCCGGTAGGTTTGATTGATAATGCTCAAAACACATCTGTCCAGATATTTTTCTGCATTATATATGGGAACCACAACCGTCACCAAATCATTCATAATTATCTCCTGTTATAGCACGCATCCAAAAAAGCTTCAAAACTTTCAAACATTGGTAGATTCACATCCATAAATGCGGCACATTCTTCATAATTGGCAGAAGTAGCCATTTGTCTTTGGAATATATCTACTTGTTGCGCTGCGTCCTTTGTTGTAAACAGCATGAAATACTCGTTAAACACGGTTCTATCCGGTTCAACTCCAAAAGACGCTTTATACCGAACCGCAATATCCTTTGCTTCCTGGAATTGGGATGCCTTTCGCCTACTGTAAAACTCATCTATGCTCATTATCCGTTTTGCTGGAACACCAGCGTAAACACCATCAGATGGACAATCGCTTGTAACTACACTTCCTGCGCCAATAATCACATTGTCGCCAATTTTAACGCCACAAGTAATCACTGCATTCATGCCAATAAAAACATTATTGCCGATTTCAACAGGCCTCTGACACCCCAATATCTCTCCGGGTTGTACAGAATCAGAAGAATAACACTTCAATACAGACCATGAATAATCATGGGTTAAAATCTTCACACCTTCGGTTATTCGTACACGGTTGCCGATTTTCAAAAGCCACGGTGTTGTCTTGTCAATCAAAGTTTTATTGGGTCTATAGATAGTCACATTATCACCAATCTGTGCACCATGTTCCCGCAAATACCGAATTAGCGTTTTGGAAGAAGCGTTTTCCTTATAAACAATTTTGCGAATGAAGTTTTCCAGCTTTTGCATCAAAATCTTTCCTTTTCAATTTCTCCATAGCGGGCTTGTAGTTCAATCGCGGCGGTTTTAATATCGTAGGGTGAACAAATAATGTCATTCTCTCGCTCTGCTTTATCGGCAAGAGAAAGGATATCCTCCACCCATTGGGATATCGGGGTAGACAGGCTGCGGAACTGACAATGTTCGCCGAAACAAACTTCTTTCGGCACACCATCAGAGAACAGGCAAGGAAGGTCTGCAAACTGTGCTTCGATACCGACCAGCGGAATCCCCTCAAAATGGGAGGGCATAACAAAAACATCCATTGCCTGGTACAATTCATTCACATCACTGCGGTTTCCCAAAAAACGGACAGCAGAAGCAATTCCCAAATCGGCAGCCTTGTTTTTCAATTCCTGTTCCTTTTCGCCGCTGCCGACCAAAAGTAAGATACTGTCCGGCCGTTTCTCCAACAGTTTTGCGAAAACCTGCAAAAGAAAGCCGTGATTCTTGGGGTATGTCAATCTGCCCACATGACCAATAACTAACCGTTCTCCAAGAGCAAGTTCTTCCCTTTTTTGCTGACGCACGGTGGCATTGTACTGAAACAGCAGAGGGTCTACTGCATTGGGGACAACTGTGTATTCCCTCCCCCGGAAGAGGAACTCTCCTGCCACTTCACCGCAAGCAAAACAATGGGTTGCCACATTTCCTAATCGGTGTCGGTAATATTGTTTTAACGGGTACTTAAAATCCCGGTCAATTCCCGAACTGTGGCTGTGAGCAATTCGCACCGGGATGTTGGCTTTCTTTGCTGCCAACAGGGGCAGGTAGCTCATTGCATCAATATGGGAGTGGACAATTTTATATTCGGGATGCTCCCGGAAGAAGGCCTTCATATAACGGAAATATGCAGGATAATTTTGGGGATACAGCCGGGGGGCACGGTAGATTCTGCCGCCCAGGGCTTCGATTTCGTCATCGTAGTCGGAATGCTCTTTCCGATGGGTCAGAAAATCGAATTGTACCTTTGTTCTGTCAATGTTGCGGTAATAATTCATCAGCATAGTCTCCAGTCCGGCTCTATGCATATTATTCACACATTGAAGCACACGCAACATTTAATGTATCTCCCTTTTTGTTATACCTCTATCGGAACTTTGGCTCCGTACAGCTGCAGGGTTTGGGCGGTGATATCGTCCCAATTGTAGCGGCTGCAGATATAGTCTGCGGCCTTTGCTTTATAGGAAGCAACGGTTTCGGGGGCATCGCAGAGCCCTTGCAGGGTTTCTGCCAACGCCGGCACATTCCCCTTGGGGAAGGTAACGCCGTTTTCACCCAAAACATCAGCACATTCGGGAATATCAGAGGTAAGGCAGCAGTTGCCGTAGCTCATAGCTTCCAGCAGGCTCAAAGGCATACCTTCCAAGTCGGAC
>JAZNYR010000108.1:0-1764 GCA_045594525.1 Clostridia bacterium
TCGGTACCGTCGCCATGAATAATCGAAGCCTTTGGCAACAAATCACTCAATTCCATACAACGCTGATAATCTTTTTCAATAATTTTTACTTTTACACCAATTTTTTGCAGAACAATCGTTAAGTAATACGCGACTTTTCCACCGCCTACCAAAAGGGCAGTTTTTGATTTATCCTTCAAAATTCCCAAAGTTTTAAAGAACTTTTCAATATTTTCATGAGAGGCTGTCAGATTGATTTTATCTCCCGAATGGAGGCGAAAATCACCGTCAGGAATAAAAACCTCTCCCTCTCTCTGAACAGCACAAACCAGCACCTTCACTTTATACTTTTTATATACCTCGGAAAGAGACATTCCGTCAAGCATGCTTTGTTCTGCCAGTTTAAATTCCACCAGCTCTACTCGTCCCTTTGCAAACAATTCTATTTTTGCAGCAGCGGGGAACAGAAAAATACGGGAAATTTCTCTTGCAGCAGCAAGTTCGGGATTGATTCCCATGCTCAATCCCAGCTCATCCTTCATAATATTCAACTGTTTGAAATACTGCGGGTCACGAACACGGGCAATTGTTTTCTTTGCGCCCAATTTCTTTGCAAGTAAGCAACAAAGCATATTCAGTTCATCCATGGAGGTACAGGCAATGACCAAATCCGCATGAGAAACTCCGGCTTCTTCCTGCACCTCATAAAGAGCACCGTTTCCTTCCACGCACATAACATCCTGGGTATTAATTAAATTTTTCAGGGCATTCTGATTATTGTCAATTACAACAATGTCGTGTCCTTCTCTCTGAAGCTGAGAAGACAATGTACTTCCCACCTTGCCGTCACCTATAATTACAATATTCATCATTCAACCTCATTTTTTAATAAAAAATAATTGTACATTTCCTATTATAGTATACTTTTATCAAAATTACAAGTATATTTTTCATAAAACAGAACACAAAAATACATCATTATAATATGGGTGCAAACAACCGTAATATATAGCCTAAAATCCTTTTCGCTGCGTTGATTTTCATATAGTCTGCTAAAGTCACTCTTTTCGATTGCTTTAAGGTTTGCTGAAAATCCGCCTCAATCACAGGAATGATGGGACAATCAATCAACAGTGCCGCACATTCATAATGAAGATATAAGCTTCTGAAATCGTGGTTAATGGTACCTACCACCGCTTTGGTATCATCCGATACAGACATTTTGGCATGAACAAAACCGGGGGTGTATTCATAAATCTTCACCCCGCCCCGAAGTAATTCAGGATAATAAGTTCTGGCAACCGCTTTTACATAACGCTTGTCCTGAATATGGGGAACCAGTAAAACGACTTCAACTCCCCTTTTTGCTGTATATTTCAATGTTTCCCGCATTTCACTTGACGGAATCAGATAAGGGGTCATAATGTGAACATATTTCTGAGCGGTATTCAATAAATCCAGATAAACCCGTTCTCCTGTATTTTCCCCATCCAAAGGATTATCTCCAAAGGGTAATACAAATCCTTCTTCACTGCATTTTTCCCGACCGGTGGAGCCTGTCAGATAAGATAGATATTCTTCTTCATAAAATCCCCGATTTCGGTCAGATGCGTTCCAAAGCTGCAAAAACATCATAGAAAAGCTGTCAACCGCATCACCTTCCATACGAATCGCGGTATCCTTCCAATGTCCGAATCGTTCCTCACGGTTAATGTATTCATCTCCTAAATTTACACCGCCCGTATATGCCACTTCTCCGTCAACCACAACAATTTTACGGTGGTC
>JAZNYR010000109.1:0-4771 GCA_045594525.1 Clostridia bacterium
ACTCCGGAGGGAACTTCCGACCTGCTTCAAAGAGAAGCCTATCGGATTCGTAAAGTACGAAATGATGTGATGCAGGTGTTTTCCGGATACGGATATACGGAAGTAAACACCCCTGAAATTGAATATTACGATGTATTTGAAGGGGGTCAGGGATTACTGACCCAGGAAAAGATGATTAAGTTTTTTGATCGGGAAGGGAGAATCCTGGTTCTCCGCCCCGATTTGACCACACCCCTTGCAAGGCTGACTGCTACAAAACTAAACGGTGACATTCACAAGCTTTGTTATGCAGGAAAGGTGTTTCGGAATTTTCAGGGCGGGATTCGTCCCTGTGAAACCGCTCAGGCAGGGATTGAGTTGATTGGTTTAAAGGGTGCCGAGGCGGATGCTGAAGTTATCGCCGCATCCATCCGCAGTATGCTTGCCTGTGGATTAAGGGAATTTCAGATTGAAATCGGTCAGGTGGAAATTTTTAAGGAATTGATGGAGCAGACCGGTCTTGACCCGGAGGTAACGGAGCAAATCAGAGTATTTATTGACCAAAAGAATATTTTTGGGGTGCAGGAATTGTTAAACCAATGTGATATTCCGTCAGAACAAGCAGAACTGATTTTGCAGATGCCATCTTTATATGGTGGTGCAGAGGTATTAGAACAGGCAGAAAAGCTGACCACCGGAAAACGGGCAGAGGCAGCAATTAAGAATTTAAGGGAAGTATATACCATTTTGGAAGAATACGGATTATCCGATTATGTTTCCCTTGATTTGGCAATGGTGCAAAGTCTGGATTATTATACAGCAATTATCTTTAAAGGATTTGCCCGCGGAGTCGGATTTGAGGTTTGTGCAGGAGGTCGGTATGACGGATTGATGAGCCGTTTTGGAAAGGATAGTCCTGCAACGGGAGCGGCTTTGTATCTTGATTTGTTGGCGGATGCCCTGTATCGTCAGGGTGTTGTAATCGAAGCAGAGAGTATGGGTGCTCTCGTGTGCGGAAGCGACAGTAAAACCGCACGGCAACTTGCAGAGCAGTTGAGAGCCTCCGGTGTTCGTACGGAATATTATTTAGGGGATGAAAATCCCGTTGACTATGCAAGAGAAAAGGGAATCCCCGCCCTTTATCGCTGTGATGAAAGGGGCGTCACCAAATGTGACATGGTATCAGGAAAAGAACAGCTTGTGGAAGGAGGCGTGCTTGCATGAAATACATTACTGTAGCATTGGCAAAGGGACGCCTTGCGGATTTTGCCATCAGCCTTTTTGAGCAGTTGGGGTTTGACTGTGCAGAAATGAAAACCAAAACAAGAAAGCTGATTTTCACAGACGAGACTCATAAATTCAAATTTATTCTGGTAAAAGCATCTGATGTTCCCGTATATGTGGAATATGGTGCGGCAGATATGGGAATCGTGGGGAAGGATACCTTGCTTGAGGAAGGCAGAAATTTATATGAAATGCTGGATTTGAAATTCGGTGCCTGTCGTATGGCAGTAGCAGGACCGCCCAGTATGGCAGATCAGCTTCATACCTCTCACAACCTTCGTGTTGCAAGCAAATATCCCCATATTGCCAAAAATTATTTTCAGATAAAAAAAGGGCAGACAATTGAAGTCATTAAACTGAACGGCTCGGTAGAACTGGCACCCTTAGTGGGACTGAGCGAAGTGATTGTGGATATTGTAGAAAGCGGTGCAACCTTGAAGGAAAACGGCCTTGAGGTGCTGGAAACTATTTGCGATTTGTCTGCAAGACTGGTGGTCAACCGAGTCAGTGCCAAGCTGGAACGGGAGCGGATTTTAGAGGTTGTGAACAAGCTGAAAGGACTGATTGAATGATACTCTATCCTGCGATAGATTTAAAAGACGGCTGTTGTGTGCGGCTGAAAAAAGGGGATTTTGACCAAAAGACGGTGTATTTTGAAAACCCTGTGGAAACGGCTCTCATGTGGCAAAACATGGGGGGAGAATTTTTGCATTTGGTTGATTTGGACGGTGCAAAGGACGGTGTTTCAAAAAATATGACCGTCATTAAAAATATTGTCAAAGCCTTGGATATTCCCGTAGAATTGGGTGGCGGGATTCGCTCTATGGAGCAACTGGAACGCTATTTTTCTTTTGGGGTTGCCCGTGCGATTTTGGGAACGGCAGCTTTGAAAAATCCTGATTTTGTTCGTCAGGCTGTGGCGGAATACGGAGATAAAATTGCAGTTGGGATTGACGCCAAAGACGGAGCTGTAGCTGTTGCCGGGTGGCTTGAGGTCAGCGATACGGATGCAGTTACCTTTGCAAAGGAAATGGAGCAAATTGGCGTCAAACATATTATTTACACCGACATTGATACAGACGGTATGATGTGCGGTCCTAATTTAAAAGGACTAATTTCTATGGTTGAGGCGGTACCGAAGGTTGGAGTGATTGCCTCGGGCGGTGTTGCAAAGAAAGAGGATTTGATTGCCATTCAAAAAACCGGTGCGGCAGGTGCCATTATCGGAAAAGCATTGTATCAAAAAACCATCAATTTAACAGAAGCGGTAAAAGAATTGAAAGGATGAGAAAGATGATAAAATATGATCAGAACGGATTGATTCCTGCAGTCATTCAGGACAATGCTACCGATCAGGTGCTGATGGTAGCCTATATGAACGAAGAAACTTTACAAGAAACCATAGAAACGGGCAGAACCGTGTTTTACAGCCGCAGCCGTCAGGAACGGTGGAGAAAGGGAGACACTTCAGGAAACATTCAAAAAGTGGTGTCTGTAAGACTTGATTGTGACGGAGATTGTCTGTTGATTCGTGTGGAGCAGACGGGGGCGGCTTGCCATACCGGAAATAAATCCTGTTTTTATCGGAAATATGAAGAAGGAAACTGGAACGAAGTGCCTGCTGAAACTGCCAATATCCTCACAGAGCTTTATGATGTGGTGCTGGACAGACAGCAAAATCCTCAACCCGGCTCTTATACCAATTACTTATTGGATGCAGGGATTGACAAAATTGCCAAAAAAGTGGGAGAAGAGTGCGTAGAAACCATTTTAGCGGCAAAAAACAATGATAAGGCAGAGATTGCCGCAGAAACAGCGGATTTGTTTTATCACCTGACCGTGCTTTTGGCACAACAGGGGGTTACTTACGAGGATGTATTTAAAGAGTTGAAAAACAGACGATAGTTTGCAAAAAAGCCAATGCCGTGTTGACATTGGCTTTTTCATAATCTGCTCTTTTTTCTCATACAATGAAGGGAAAGGAGCGAAGTGTTATGGAATTGCTGCAGTGGTGCAATGAAAAAATATTATGGGGAATTCCTATGATGATTTTAATGTCAGGCTGTGGTTTGTGCCTGATTGGAATGACCAAAGGAATGTTATTCCGCCAATGGAAGCAGGTGCTTTCCTCCACTCTTTTCTCCTTATTCCGACCCTCAAAGGGAACAAAGGACGGGGTTTCCTCCTTTGGAGCATTGTCAACTGCGCTGGCGGCAACGGTGGGGACAGGGAATATTGTAGGTGTGTCGGTTGCATTAATGCAAGGGGGTCCCGGTGCAATTTTTTGGATGTGGATTTCTGCTCTGATTGGTATGATGACCAAATTTTCCGAGGTTACATTGGCGGTGGCATACCGTGAGCAAAATAAAAGAGGTGAATGGCAAGGCGGGCCTATGTATTATATTGCCAAAGGAATCGGGAGTCAGAAATTAAGCGGATTGTTTTGTGTGTTTGGTGTTTTGTGTTCTTTTGGTGTGGGGAATATGGTCCAGTCCAATGCAATGGCGGGTGGACTATATCAGGTGTTTCACATTCCCCTTTGGATAACGGGATTGGTTGTGGCGTTACTTGCAGGATTGGTATTGATTGGCGGAATGCAGAGGATTGCAAGAGTCACATCCTTTTTGGTGCCATTTATGGCGCTTTTTTATATGGTCAGTGCAGGAGTTGTGTTGTTTCAGCAAAGAGAAGGAATAGGAGATGCCTTTCTTATGATTTTCCGCCATGCCTTTACGGTACAGGCTGTGGGAGGCGGTTTGTTGGGGACGGGAATTGGGACGGCAATCCGTATCGGTGTTGCCCGAGGAATTTTTACCAACGAAGCGGGATTGGGAAGTGCACCCATTGCTCATGCTTCTGCCAATACGGATCATCCTGTGAGACAGGGGATGTGGGGTGCCTTTGAAGTGTTTTTTGACACCATTGTGATGTGTACCGTTACCGCTCTTGTTTTGTTAAGCTCACCTCGTTTTTCAGTGCTGTCGGGAGAAGGATTGTTGCAGTCTGTGTTTGCTTTTGCCTTGCCTTTTGGTCAGTTTGTGGTTCCTTTGTCTTTAACTTTATTTGCCTTTGCCACGGTCATTGCCTGGTATTATTACGGCGCTACTTGTATGGAATATTTGGCGGGGCAGGGGGCGGTTGGTTGGTACCGAGGTGTTTATGTCATTTTAATCTTCCTAGGGTGTGTCATGCAAATTTCAACCGTTTGGGAGCTGGCAGATTTTTTTAACGGACTTATGGCGGTTCCTAATCTGATTGCACTGTTCTTGTTAAGAAATAAGGTAAAAGAGTTGACAGAAAACTTTTTTTCCTCATGATAAGGAAAAACCGTTCGAACATTTTTTAAGTTCAGACGGTTTGTTTTTATGCTTGATCAAATTCTGCTGAAACTTCCTTTAACAGTTTGCGGATAGGAAGCTTTTGAGGGCAGATTTGCTCACACTTTCCGCAATTGATACAATCCATTGCTTTTCCGTTTTTCTGGGTATGAACACTGTAATAAAAATCG
>JAZNYR010000110.1:0-4646 GCA_045594525.1 Clostridia bacterium
AAATAATGCCATACCTATTTTCCAATTTGTCTTTCTGTTCTGTTTCTCCGTCTGAAAGAAAAAAAGTACAAATAATAATACAAGTGCAACAATCAACCAGCTGTTCAGATAAGAACTCCCTCGGCGGATGCTTTGGGGAATCAGTTCCAACAGACTCACCTTCCAGATTTCAATCACCTGCCGTAAAAGGGAACCGTTCAAGCCTTGACCGATCCGTGGTGATGTGCTCCATTGTTGGCAAAACAAGGTATAAATCCCCATCATACCCGATAATACAAAGGGAATCCAGATACGGGTTTTCCTTCGCTTTCGGATTTCGTAACACGACAATACCAATCCAATCAACCAAAATTGCTCATAGCAACCGAAAGATAGAAATAAAAAGAAGGAAAACCGACCCCATTTATCATGAATCAGGTACCAAAGAGCCAGACTCATAAAAAACAGACCTACTACAATCCTGCTGGCGGCTGAAAGCCACCCCGTTGCCTCCACTCCTACGGGACACAAAAGCAACATCACACACAAGGGTTCCGTTGCCCAACCCTGTTCTTCAAAAAAACGACTTAAAAGAATTACTGAAACAATCCTCAAAGCCGTCATAAAAACAAATAAGATCATTAAATTGTCAGAAAACCTTGCCCATAAAAAAACATCCAGTAAATTTGCTATGGGTCGGTTCGTCCAGACCCGTACCGTATTCCATAAGTAGGAAATCGGATACAGCGGGTATCCCTGATACATAATGTAGTCATCAAGAACGGGAAAATAGGTACCTCTCATCACAACTGTCGGAAACAGCGTGAGAAAGGTGAAAAACAATTGAAATTTAAAATTTGTTTGTTTCATAAAAAATGCCCATTTATATTAATATTTTATCACATTTCATTTTCTCTGTCAACTAATTTATTATATGTATCGATAGAATTTTTATGAAAAGAATTGTATTTTCGTTTATTTCGTGGTATAATGATAAAAAAAGAAACGGAGGGATACTATGCAAGAAAGATTGACCATTGTTGTTCCCTGTTATAATGAAGAAGAAGTCCTTGCGGAAACTGCTGCACGGTTAACCGCATTGCTGGAAACTATGATTCAGGAAAACGCCATTTCAAACCAAAGCAACCTCTTGTTCGTCGATGACGGCAGTAAGGATCACACATGGATGCTGATTGAACAGCTTGCTCAATCCAACGAAAAAGTACGCGGATTGAAGCTTGCCCGCAATGCAGGTCATCAAAACGCATTGATGGCGGGTCTTACCACCGCGGTCAAAACTGCAGATTTGCTGGTTTCCATTGATGCGGATTTACAGGACGACTGCAACTGCATCCCTGTCTTTGTAGAAGAATATCACAAGGGATATGATGTTGTTTACGGTGTTCGCTCCAACCGTGATTCGGATACCTTTTTCAAACGAAATACCGCCCTTGGTTTTTATAAGCTGATGAAGTCCTTGGGGGTGGATATGGTTTACAACCACGCAGATTTCAGACTGATGAGCAAGCGGGCGGTGCAAGCCCTATGTCAGTTTGACGAAGTGAATCTGTTCCTTCGAGGCTTGGTTCCTTTGGTTGGATTTCCCTCTACTCAAGTGTCTTATGTCCGTGCAGAACGATTTGCGGGAACATCGAAATATCCCTTGAAAAAAATGCTGAAATTCGGGTTGGAGGGAGTTACCTCCTTTTCCGTCAAGCCCTTGCGGTTGATTACCTCCTTGGGTTGCATCATTTCCGTCATCAGTATTTTTGCAGGCATTTATGCCCTGATTTCCAAGTTGCTGGGGGCAACCGTTCAGGGTTGGACCTCTTTGATACTATCGATCTGGTTTTTAGGAGGACTGCAACTGATCGGAATGGGTGTTTTGGGAGAATACATCGGAAAGCTTTATCAGGAAGTGAAGCATCGGCCTAAATTTATTATTGAAAAGGAATTATAAAAATGAGATGTAGCAAAATGCTACACCTCATTTTTTATAAGTTTAAAAACTGGCTTGCAATCCAAAAATAGATCACCAACGAGGCAGAGTCCATAATGGTAGAAATAAAGGGACTTGCCATAACAGCCGGGTCAAACCCTAACTTCTTTGCCAGGATAGGCAATCCTGCTCCTACCACTTTAGCACAGATGATGATAAGGGGCAAGGTTAAGCTTACCACCAACGCCACCAACACTCCCCGTTGATCCATCAGCATCATCTTCCCAAAATTACAAACAGCTAAGGTAAGTCCGCAAAGGAGTGCCACAACCGCTTCTTTCCCCATCACGCGGAATGCATCGGTGAATTTCAATTCTCCTGAGGACAACCCTTGAATCACGGTAACAGATGCCTGATTGCCCGAGTTTCCTGCCGTTCCCATCAGCATGGGGATATACGCGGTCAACGCCACACATGCGGCAAGTTTATTCTCAAATGATGTGATAATCATTCCGGTAAAGGTAGCGGAAATCATCAAAAGTAACAACCAGGGAACCCTTGCCTTCCACAAATGGAAAGGACTGGTTTTTAAATAGGGTTTATCAGAAGGCGTTACCGCCGCCATGATGGCAATATCCTCCGAGTTTTCTTCCCGCAGAATATCCATCGCGTCGTCAACTGTTACAATTCCCACTAAGCGGTTTTCTCTGTCCACCACGGGGATTGCCAAAAAGTCGTACTTATCAAACTGCTGCGCAACCGTTTCCCGGTCCTCTAAGGTATGGACGGAAATAATGTTGGTTTCCATAATGTCACAAAGCTTCAAATCATTGTCCGACAGCAACAAGGTTTTCACCGACACCAGACCAATTAGTTTCCTGTCCGCCTCGGTGACATAACAGGTATAGATAGTTTCTTTGTCCACCCCGTTTTTTCGGATATGGTCAAAGGCTTCCTTCACCGTCATATCCTTTTTCAAATCCACATACTCAATGGTCATGATGCTTCCCGCACTATCCTTGGGATACTGCAACACTTCATTGATTTTTTTGCGCATTTCAGGATCGGTATGCCGCAAAATTCGCTTGACTACATTGGCAGGCATTTCTTCAATCAAATCTACCGTATCGTCCAGATACATCTGATCAATTACCTGCTTTAATTCACGGTCACTGAATGCCCGAATCAAAAGCTCCTGAGTTTCGGATTCCATTGCCACAAACACCTCTGCCGCTGTTTCTTTGGGCAGAATACGGAACAGGAGAGGAAGTGATTCTTCCTCCGCTTCTTCTGCCATCAAGGCAATGTCCGCTTCGTTCATGGTATCAAGCACAGTCCGAAGCTGTGCGTATCTTTTTTCTTCCAACAGCTGTAGCGCCTGACGGCTCAGCTCTTCAAAATCATATTCATGCATTGGGGTCACCTTCCTTTTGTTTCATGTTAGAAAGTATGACAACCCGAAACACAGCTGTTATTCAGCTGATAAAGCAATGAGAAAAGCAGACTCGGACACATTCCGAACCCGCGCCTCTTCGCCCGCCGGGTTTCATACTGTTACTACTGCCAGAATCCACTTTACTCACCTCACTTATCATTGTTTTTCTTTATTATTTACTATTATCACCAAAAAGTGATACAGAAATCAAATTCACATCCTGTAATTGGTCATGTTCAAATACAAATTGGGCATATAGTTCGCCTGTGCCCCCGAAGCCTACAAAATAGCCTTCTTCTTTTTCAGGTTCTCCTAACAGTTTATGAAGCTCTTGTTGAGAAATTCCTTTATGTTCTGCCAAAAAATCGGGTAACATCAATTCCCGTTTGGGTGCATATTGCTCCCATTTTTCTGCCGAAAAGGTTTGACAATAGTCATCCAGCTTGGCAGTTAAGGGGTTTAATGCATTCCAAGAAACCAGATCCACCGCACCCAATACAACAAAAATCAACAATGAAACACCTAAAGTTTTCCATGTTTTTTTCGGAGTCAGGCGGAGTTTTTTTCTCATCAGCGAAAACCGAACCAGTGCAGTCATCAAAAAGGTAGTTGCCAAGAACAGCAGAATAAAGACATCCAAGGTCTGAAACGAACTCATCTCGTAATCTGCCAAAAAGCCGTCCTGCCGATAAGCCTCTACAAGATTGACCACTGAAATTATTTTATATCCTAAAAAGACAATCATCTGAGAAATAAAGGAAAATTTCATTGCATTCCAAGAGGTCAGTTTCCACGCCAAAAAGACCAATGCTGCCAGATAAACTATCATTAAAACCATGGGTACGGAAGACCCCTGTGCTGCGTCCGAAAAAATCCAGAGCGCCAACAAAAATACAATTCCTGTTGCAACCGAAATCAGAGTATCTCTTAATTTCATTCTTTTTCCTCCAAAAGTTCAGGCCGTTTTGCCTTTGTTCGTAACAATGACTGTTCCTTCCGCCATTCTTCTATTTTTGCATGATGCCCCGATAACAACACCTCCGGCACACGCTTCCCTTCAAAGATTTCAGGACGGGTATATTGGGGATATTCCAAGGTTTTCCCGTCGTACAGAGATTCCACCTGAAAGGATTCCTCCTGCCCTCCCAACACACCGGGAATCATACGGCTGACCGCATCAATCACCGCCATAGCGGGAATTTCGCCCCCTGTCAGAACATAATCTCCGATCGACAGCTCAAAATCCACAATTTCTTCCAATGCCCGTTCGTCAATTCCCTCATAGTGACCGCA
>JAZNYR010000111.1:0-18840 GCA_045594525.1 Clostridia bacterium
CACTGCAGCAGTACAGAACATGAAGAAGATTGCAAATATCCTCTGGAAAAGAGATAAGCAATTTCTATCAAGAATTATCAAAAATCTAATATATACGACACAAACCCACCTGAAAATGGTGGGTTTGTCAGCAATCTGAAGGCTGTAGCAAAGCTACGGCCTTATTTTTCTTCCAATTGTTCTGCCAGTTTTTGGTCAGGGGTGACATAAGCGGTTCTGAAATTTTCATAAATGACCATTCCGGGTTTTGCCCCCGGGATTTTTTTTACAAATTTACATTCTGTATAATCCACCGGCACCTTTACCCCGTTTTTTGCTTTGGAGTGATAAGCACAAAGCATTGCCGCCTCCTCCAAGGTGCGGTCGGGGATTTCGTCGGCTCCCCCTCTTACAATCAGGGTATGAGAACCGGGAATGTTTTTGGTGTGGAGCCAGATGTCACGGCTTCGGGATAACTGAAAGGTAATGGCATCGTTCTGAATATTGTTTTTTCCTACATAAATGGTGAATCCGTCAGAGGAAATAAAGGTGCGGGGTTGCACCTTTTTGTTTTTTTGTTTTTTTCCTTTGGAGCCGTGGGATAAGTACCCTTGGGCATGAAGTTCATCCCGAATATCGGAAAGCTCGGAAGGTGTTTTGGCAGATTCTAAAAACTGTTTGACCGATTCTAAATATTCCAGCTCAATGATGGCGGCTTGCAACTGTTCTTCCGCCATTTTTTCTGCGGTTTTTTGTTTGGTATAGCGGGTGTAGTACCGCTGTGCATTCTGTGCTGCCCCTTTTTGAGGGTCTAATGTGATTTGGACTTCCTCTCCCTTTTCAGAATAAAAATTCTGTGTCACCAAGGAAGCGTCACCCGGCTGAATCTGATACAGATTTGCCATAATCAGATCTCCGTACTGCTTTTGCAGTTCTTTTTTCTCTGCATCCTTTATGGTCTGGCGGTAAATATTGCATTTTTTTGCCGTCCGTTCAATCAGATTGGAAATTACCTTTTCCATGGCAGCCGCCCGCTGATGCTGACGGCTATCCACATCACGGTTGGTATAATACTGTTCCAATGCAAGACTAAAATTTTCGGGATGGAGGATATTCTGACCGTATTGGGTAGGGTCAAATGCGGAAAATTCAATACTCTTGTCCCCTTCCATCACCAGAGAGGGAACAAAGCGATTTTCCTTTATATCGGAAAAAAACTCTGCAATTTTACTGATAGCGGTGCTTGGTAAATGAGCGGTATCCGCATCCCAGTCTCCTGCCGCACGGTAGGCAATTTCACGGCAAGCAAGAGGAGAAAGACCGGTATAAGTTTGCAGTAATAATTTTTCCAGTTTTTGTTCCGGATTGTCCCAAATTAATTGAGCAATTTCCCCTTCCTCTGCCAGCAGAGGATTTTGTTTGTTTTGTGAAGGTGCCCCTTTGTATTCCAAACCGGGAAGAACTTGTCTGACACTGCTTACATTCACATCTACATGCTTGACGCTGTCAATAATCTGTCCGTTTTCTTCTGTGAAAATCAGATTACTGTGCCGCCCCATCAGTTCTGCAATTAAGTATTTTTTCACCGGGTCGCCCAATTCTGTGGTGCAGGCAAACTCAAACACTAAAATTCGTTCAAAATCCTGTTGATAAACTTTGAGTAACCGAGAAGGAGTCAAATGTTTTCGCAACAGCATACAGAAAAAGGGAGCCTGCATAGGATTTTCTTTTTTTTGGGTGGTCAGATGAACCCGTGCATGGTTTGCACTGGCACTTAATACCAACCGAACATTATCGTGATCGGTCCGAAACCCGATAACGATTTCATCCATTTCAGGTTGATAAACCTTATCTACTCTGGCATTTTCCAGTATTTGATTCAATTCAAAGGCGATACAACGCACCGCAATTCCGTCCATTGCCATAATTTTACCCTCCATTCTTCTATTATTATACATTATTTTAACGAAAAAAGCAAATTTTATTGACAAAAAGAAATCATTTGATGTACAATAGTATATATACTATTAGAATAGGAGAAGTTTGCCATGATAAAAAGCATGACGGGTTTTAGCCGTTGGGAGCAGGAGGCGGATGGGTTTCGTATCCGTACGGAGCTGAAAAGTGTTAATCATCGGTATCTGGATTTATCAGTTCGCCTGCCCCGTCTGTATTCCTATCTGGAGGACAAGGTGCGAGACCTCATTAAAAAATATTTAAATCGCGGGAAAGCGGATTTGTTTATCAGCATTGAACGGGAAGCCGGAGACGGAAAACAGGTATTATTAAATGAAGGATATGCCCAAAGCTATATTGCAGCGCTGACCAAATTAAAAGAAACCTTTTCTCTTGCGGGAGAAGTGTCTATGGAGGTAGCGGCAAGAAATCCCGAACTGTTTGTTTCGGAAGAAGCGGAAGAAGATGAAGAAAAGATATGGGAATTGCTGTCTTCTTGTCTGGAACAGATGCTGGAAGGGTTTTTAAAGATGCGGGAAAGAGAAGGAGAATGCTTAAAAGCTGACCTGGAAGAAAAACTGGCGGGGGTAAAGGGTTTGGTTGCAGAAATCAAACGCCGTGAACCGGAAGCCACCGAGCAGTACGAACAGCGCCTTCGCCAAAAGATTGAGGAAGCCTTGGCGTCAGCAGAACCCGATCCTCAACGGTTGTTAACAGAAGTGGCAATTTTCTCAGAAAAAACAGCAATTGATGAAGAATTGGTTCGTTTGGACAGTCATATGCAGAGCTTTTCCGATACCTTGCAAGCAGGCGGTGTTGTGGGAAAGAAGCTTGATTTTATCATGCAGGAAATGAATCGTGAAATCAATACCATCGGTTCCAAGGCAAACAATTTGGAAATATCTAAAATTGTCATAGATGTAAAGAGCGAGTTTGAAAAAATAAGAGAACAGATTCAGAATATTGAATAGGAGTTTTGTACATGAAGCTAATTAACATCGGATTCGGAAATATGGTTTCTGCAAGCCGTCTTGTGGCGATTGTCAGTCCGGAATCTGCTCCTGTTAAGCGGATGGTGCAGGAAGCCAGAGAGCGGGGATCCTTGATTGATGCTACATATGGAAGAAGAACGAGAGCGGTGATTGTGATGGACAGTGACCATGTGATTTTATCTGCGGTACAACCGGAAACGGTGGCAAACCGTCTGTCCTCCAAGGAAGATTTGTTGCTTGAGGAGGAGTTGGGCGAAGATGAGTAAAGGACTTTTGATTGTGGTGTCCGGTCCCTCCGGTGCCGGAAAGGGAACCATCTGCGGGGAATATTGTAAGCGTCATCCGGAAGTTTTCTTGTCCGTTTCTGCCACTACCAGAAATCCCCGCCCCGGAGAGGAGAACGGTGTTCATTATTTCTTCTATTCAAAAGAGGAATTTGAAAGAATGATTCAGAATAATGAACTGCTGGAATGGGCACAGTATTGTGAGAATTTTTACGGCACTCCCAAAAAACATGTGGAGCAGGCGCTAAACGAAGGCAGAGATGTGATTCTGGAAATCGAAGTGCAGGGTGCTTTAAATGTACAAAAACAGTTTGAAGGCGGGACTTATGTGTTTGTTCTGCCTCCTGCCCCGGAGGTGTTAGCAGACCGTCTCAGAGGACGGAACACAGAAACGGAGGAAGTGGTGCAAAAGCGCCTGACCCGTGCGTTGGAAGAACTGCCTTTGATGAGACATTATGATTATGTATTGGAAAATGACGAGCTGGAAGAAGCGGTGGATGATCTGGAACGGATTGTCCGTGCGGAAAAAATGAGCCGTCCCAGAAGAATTGACGATTTGGAACAAATCTGGAAGATAAAAGAATAAAAGAAACAGAAAGGATATGTGAAGACTATGATGATGTACCCCCCTATCGGAGAATTGATGAAACGGGCAGACAGCCGTTATTCTCTTGTCATTGCAGTGGCAAAAAGAGCTCGTGAGTTAGCCAAGCCGGAAGCAGAGGTATTGGTAAAATGCGACAGCAATAAGGAAGTAACCGAGGCGGTTTACGAATTGTATCATGATAAAATTAAGGTGATAACAGCTTCTGAACAAGAGGAAGAATCCGAAGAAATCGCGGAGGAAGCAACGGAGGAGTGAGACCATGCTCCAGGGAAAACAAATTGTAATCGGCGTATGCGGCGGGATTGCAGCCTACAAGGTGTGCGATCTTGTTCGTATGCTGAAAAAAGCGGGTGCGGAGTGTTTTTGTATGATGACGGCATCTGCACAGGAATTTATTACGCCTTTAACCTTGAGCACCTTATCGGGACAAAGGACTGTGTGCGGAATGTTTGACCGGCATCAGGACTGGGAGGTAGAGCATATCTCCTGGGCAAAACGGGCAGATGTGCTTGTGTTGGTGCCCGCTACCGCTAATATTATCGGAAAAATCAATGCAGGGATTGCAGATGACTTTGTGACCACCACCGTAATGGCTACAAAGGCACCGGTGCTGATTGCCCCTGCTATGAATACCAATATGTTTGAAAATCCCATTACTCAAAGAAATATGAAAGAGCTTGCAAAGCTTGGGTATCATTTTACTATGCCGGACGAAGGCTTTCTTGCCTGTGGAGATACAGGTCGGGGCCGTTTAGCGGAAACAGAACGGATTTTTGAGGACATTGTCCGTCTTTGCACGCCTCAGGATTTAGCAGGAAAATCGATACTGGTGACGGCAGGACCCACTCGGGAGGCAATGGATCCGGTGCGGTTTCTTACCAATCATTCCACGGGGAAAATGGGATATGCCATTGCACAGGCCGCCGCAAGACGGGGTGCAAAGGTTACCTTGGTTTCAGGACCTGTTTCCTTGCCTGTTCCTTATGGTGTACAGGTAGAATCGGTAGAATCTGCCTGCCAAATGCGAGATGCGGTGATAAAGCATGCCCCCGTAATGGATTTCATTATCAAAAGTGCGGCGGTGGCGGATTTTCGTCCTGCCCATGTTGCTGATCAGAAACTCAAAAAGAATCAGCTACCTCAAATACAGTTAGAAAAAAACCCTGATATTTTGCAGGAGTTAGGTGAAATGAATCTTTCTGCCGTATTGGTAGGGTTTGCAATGGAAACGGAAGAGTTAGAGAAGCGTGCCAAGGAAAAATTGGAACGCAAAGGACTCCATATGATTGTGGCAAACAACTTGAAGGTAGAGGGAGCCGGTTTTGGAACGGATACCAATGTGGTGACCGTGTTTTCCAAGGACGGTTCCGTAAAACAGTTTCCAAAGCTGACGAAACTGGCCTTGGCAGATGAAATTCTGACCATGGCAAAGGAGTGGAGGTTGCGGTGAAGGCGGCTCAGATTGCGCTGAATACTCAGGGAGTCCATGCCATTGATAAGTTTTTTACTTATTTGATTCCTGAAAACATGGAGCTGGTACCGGGAATGCGGGTGACGGTTCCTTTTGGGAATGCAAACCGTTTGACGGAGGGCTTTGTGGTAAAAGTGGTGACACCTGAATCTCCGTCAGAATTAAAAACAATAAAAGCCCTGCTGGATCAGGAGCCTTTGTGCGACGATAAGGCAATCGACCTTGCTTTTTGGATTCGGAATCGATATTTTTGTACCTATTTTGAAGCACTGCGTTTAATGCTTCCGCCCGGGTCAGGATTAAAATACAAAGAAACGGTGATACTAAAAGAAGGGAATCGGGAGGTGCTGGAAAAAAGCACCGGACGAAGTGCGGTTCAATGGGCAGCCGTTCAGTTTTTATTGGAAAACGAAGGTGTGTCCACGGTGACGGAATTGAATCATCAACTGGGAACCAATGCCCGTCCTGCTATCAATGCTTTGGTGAAAAAAGAATTGGTATCCGTCACCAGGAAAAAAATATTACCCACAAGGGAAAAAACCCAAACGATAGCTTTTCTTTGTGCCGAACCGGAGCTGATTTCCGTTTATTTGAGTGAATACGGCACAAAAGCACCTGTTGCGGCAAGAATTTTAGAACTGCTTATGGCAGAAGGCGAATTGGATGTTCCCCAGCTGCTTGACAGTGCAGATGCGGGCAGAAGCTCGTTAAATGCGTTGGTGGAAAAGGGATTTGTTTCTTTGGAAACCAGGGCGGTGGATCGTAATGCCCCCTTTGTGATTGAACAGGAACTTCCGAACGAATTAACTGCCGAACAAAAATCGGTGTTGGAGCAAATCGGAGGCGAGGGAGAGTATCTCCTTTGCGGAGTCACGGGAAGCGGAAAAACAGAAGTCTATTTACAGCTAATCCAGCGGGTGATTGAAGAAGGAAAGCAGGCCATTATGCTGGTGCCTGAAATTTCTCTGACCCCCCAGACCATTCGTCGGTTCTGTGCAAGATTTGGGGACAGTGTTGCGGTACTCCACAGCGGTCTTTCTTTAGGAGAACGGTTTGATTCCTGGGAAAAAATCCGACGGGGAGAAGCCAAGGTTGTGGTGGGTGCCCGTTCCGCCGTATTTGCACCGGTAAAAAACTTAGGTGCCATTATTATTGATGAACAAAATGAGGATACCTACACTTCGGAGCAAGCTCCCCGCTATGATGCACGAGAGGTGGCATTGTTTCGAATCAAGCAGACGGGCGGAGTGTTGTTACAAGCCTCTGCCACCCCCAGGGTACAGGATGTGTACCGTCTGCGGGGACGGGTGCTGTATATGGGAACCCGATACAACAACCATGCTCTTCCCCAAGTGCTGGTGGAGGATATGCGGGAGGAACTGAAAAATGGAAACACCACCATTTTTTCCAATCGCATGGCGACTGAAATCAAAAATAATCTGGAGCGTGGGGAACAGACCATTTTGTTTGTGAACCGTCGGGGTCATTCCACCTTTGTATCCTGCCGCAGCTGCGGTTATCCCTTTGAATGTCCCAATTGCTCTATTTCATTAAAATATCATTCTCATTCAGGGAGATTACTATGCCATTACTGCGGTTATATGCAGCCTGTGGCAAAGAAATGTCCGGAATGCGGCAGTCCTTATGTGAAACTCTTCGGGTTGGGAACCCAAAGAGCAGAAGAGGAAATCGCAAAGCATTTTCCTTCTGCAAGGGTGTTACGGATGGATCAGGATACCACAGTGAAAAAGTCATCCCATCAAAAAATGCTGGAAAGCTTTGCAAAAGGCGAGGCAGATATTTTGCTGGGTACCCAAATGGTAACAAAGGGACTGGATTTTCCAAATGTAACTTTGGTGGGTGTGCTGGCGGCGGATATGATGCTAAACGGGGAAAGCTATGATGCGTATGAAGAAACCTTCAGCCGTCTGACCCAAGTGTTTGGTCGGGCAGGCAGAGGAGATGAGAAGGGGCGAGCCATTGTGCAGACCTATCAGCCGGAGCATCTTTGTATTCAAATGGCAGAAAGCCAGGATTATCCCGCTTTTTACAAATCGGAAATCCGAATGAGAAAAACCTTGGGTTATCCTCCCTTCCTTTCTTTGGTCACGCTGATGTTGACGGGTTTGTCGGACAGTGCGGTAAAGAAAGAGGCCTATTATTTATATCGTATGTTAACCGACGGAGGGTTGCCTCCCGGAGTGGAAATGGTGCTAAATCCTGTTCCCTGCGGTGTGGCAAGAATCAATCGGTATTATAGGTGGCAGATTATGATGAAATGCCGTGAAGATGTGACAAGTCTTTTGTGGAAGATTTATGATCGTCACAGTAAGAATCAGCAAAAAACAATGACATATTTGTCGATTTACAGATAGAAAGGAAAAGCAATATGGCAATCAGAACAATTCGCACAGTACCGGATGAGGTGCTGACAAAAAAATGCCGAGAAGTAACCGATTTTGACCAACGACTCTGGACATTATTGGATGATATGTACGATACCATGAAACAGGGAAACGGCGTAGGCTTGGCGGCTCCTCAAGTGGGAATTTTGCGTCGGGTAGCAGTGATTGATGTAGGAGAAGGAAAAATAGAACTGGTCAATCCCAAAATCATTGCCCGCTCCAAGGAAACAGAAACTACTGACGAAGGGTGCTTAAGTCTTCCCGGAGCGGCAGGCTTGGTGGAACGGCCCAAAGCGGTTACCGTTGCCGCGCAGGACAGAAACGGCAAGGAATTTCAGATTGCGGGAAAGGACTTGTTAGCCCGTGCTTTTTGTCATGAGATTGACCACCTGGACGGGGTGATGTACACCACTCATGTACAGGGAGAAATTCACTATTAAAGGAGATAGACGATGAAGGTTTTGTTTATGGGAACTCCGGATTTTTCCATAGAGTGCCTGAAGTGGCTGACAGAGCATACCCAAGTTTGCGGTGTGGTGACCCAGCCTGATAAACCAAAGGGACGGGGCCATAAAATGATGCCGCCTCCCGTGAAAGAATTTGCATTGGAACGAAACATTCCCGTTTTTCAGCCCGAAACTCTGAAAAATGAGGCCTTTTTACCCCAACTACAGGAATTACATCCTGATTTGATTGTGGTGGTGGCATACGGGCAGATTCTACCTTCCTATATTTTGGAATATCCTAAATATGGTTGTATCAATGTTCACGCCTCCCTTTTGCCCAAATGGCGGGGAGCGGCACCCTTGCAATGGTGCGTGATGGCGGGGGACTCTGTTACAGGAGTTACTACGATGCAGATGGACGCAGGGCTGGATACAGGAGATATGCTCATAAAAAAAGAGCTTTCCATTACAAGTGAGGATACAGGTGGCAGTATTCACGATAAATTAAGCGTGCTGGGGGCACAAGCCTTAGCGGAAACGGTGGAGAAGATTGACTCACTGGTTCCCGTTCCTCAGGATCACAGTCAGTTTACCTATGCCCCCATGATTACCAAGGAGACCTGTAAACTGGATTGGAACAGAACAGGCAAAGAGCTTTGTAATCAGATTCGAGGTTTGTTTCCTATGCCCTTAAGTTGTTTCTTATATCAGGGAAAAACAATAAAGGTGGGAAAAGGAACACCCGGAGAGGGAAACTTACAACCGGGCGAAATTGGAGAGTATGATAAACAAAAAGGACTTCCCGTTGGTTGTGGTGACGGTGTGTTATACCTGGAGCAAATTAAGCCGGAAGGCAAGAAAATGATGAGTATTCATGATTTCATGCGGGGAAACAGTTTTCAAACCGGAGAAATATTAAAATAAGGAGACTTGATTATGTGGTGGATTGACAGCGGTTATATTATGTATATCCTGCCTGCCTTACTTTTAACTTTTTGGGCACAGTTTAAAGTATCTTCTACCTATGCAAAATACGGGAAGGTACACAGCAGACGGGGAATGACAGCAGAGCAAGTGGCAAGACAGATTTTGGACCGAAACGGCCTTTATCATGTGCAGCTCGGTCGTGTCAGAGGAAATCTGACGGACCATTTTAATCCGAAAACCAACATTGTAAATTTGTCTGATACAACTTGCACCAGCACTTCTGTGGCGGCAATCGGTGTTGCGGCACATGAAGTGGGGCATGCCATTCAGCATGCAACCGGGTATGCTCCTATTAAAGTCAGAAATTCCATTGTGCCGGTTGTCAACATTGCCAGTCAGGCGGCAATGCCGTTGTTTATCATTGGATTGTTTATGAACAGCGGAATGATGATGGATATTGGCATTTGGTTTTTCGCGGCAGCGGTATTGTTTCAGATTATTACTTTGCCGGTGGAGTTTAATGCATCCCGCCGTGCAATTTCCATTTTAGAGAGCGATTATATTTTAGAGGATGAAGAAGTGCGTGGAGCAAAAAAAGTGTTAAGTGCTGCAGCAATGACTTATGTGGCGGCCGCCGCCATGGCTTTGGCTCAGCTGTTGCGTCTTTTATCTTTACGGGGAAGACGGGATTGATGACAGGACGAGGGCTTGCATACCAAGGGTTAACACAGATTGAGGAAAAGGGCGGCTTTTCCAATCTGGTATTAAAGGACCTGTTGCGGAAGGCAGACCCGAAAGAAAAAGGACTGATTACCGCTTTGGTGTACGGTGTCACTCGGGAACGGATTTTTTTAGATTATCAAATCGGCAGGTTTTGTGATTTGAAAAAAACACCTGTCCCTCTGCTGCGGCTTTTGCGAATGGGAGCATTTCAGCTTTGCCGAATGGATAAAATTCCACCCTCGGCTGCAGTGAACGAAACGGTGAAGCTGGCAAAAAAGATTGTTCCAAAAGGTGCGGGGTGCTGTAATGGTGTCCTGCGGAAAATTGCAGAGCAGGGAGAAGCACTTCCCTCCCAAGAGGAGAAGGACAGTTACTTAAGCGTTCGGTATTCGGTTCCTTTGTGGTTGGTGAAAAAATGGAAAAAACAGTTTGGGGAGTCGGGATTAGAACCTTTACTTTCTTCTTTTTGTGAACATCCTCAAAATGTGATTCGGGTAAACTTAAAAAAGGCGACGATAGAACAGATCAAAAAAGAAATTCCCGGTTTGGCGGAATCTCCTTTTCCGGATGGATTTTTCCTTCCCAAAGGAAGCAATGTGGAATCCCTTTCTGCCTGGCAGGAAGGAAGGATGACCGTGATGCAGCCATCCTCTATGGCGGCCTGCCGTGCAGCGGGGGTCAGAAGAGGGATGAAGGTGTGCGATATGTGTGCCGCTCCCGGTGGAAAGACCATGTATCTGGCGGAACTCATGGAGCACGAGGGAGAAATACATTCCTGGGAGCTTCATCCTCATAGAACCGAGTTGTTACGAAAAAATTTGGAACGGATGGATGTGACCATCGCAAAAACAGAATGTCGGGATTCTTGTGTCTATGATGAAACCTATGGGGAATATTTTGATGTGGTGGTTCTGGATGCGCCCTGCTCCGGATTGGGTGTGATTGGACGAAAGCCGGAACTGAAATGGCAGGATCCGGACCGTATCAAGGAATTGTTGCCCGTTCAGGAGCAACTGTTAAATAATGCAGGGGCTTATGTGAAGCGGGGCGGAAGCTTATTATATTGTACCTGTACCTTAAATAAAGCGGAAAATGAAACCATGGTAACAAAATTTTTGGAGCAGCATCCCGAATTTTCTTTGGATAAATCGGTGGGGATGAAGAATTTGTTGCCTCATCGGGACGGTATGGGCGGATTTTTTATTGCAAGATTGGAAAAAAGTACGGAGGAAAGCAATGGATAATTTAGCGGATTTGACTCCGGAGGAGCTGGAGGACTATTTTGTTTCTTTAGGTCAACCTAAATTTCGGGCAAAACAAGCCTTTTCCTGGATTGCCAAGGGAGTGACGGATTTTGAACAGATGACAAACTTTCCAAAGGCGTTGCAGGAACAGTTAAAAAAATGCGCCACCCCTTTGGGGGCAAAAATTTGCGAAAAATTCCAATCCTCTATTGACGAAACAGTGAAATATCTGATACAATTAGAAGATGGGAACCTGATAGAATCGGTGCTGATGAGTTATCATCATGGATACACGGTTTGTATTTCTACCGAGGTGGGCTGTGCCATGGGCTGTGCTTTTTGCGCTTCGACTTTGGGTGGACTGGTCAGACGGTTGTCCCCGGGAGAAATTCTTGCACAAGTGGCGTTGGTATCCGCAGACTCGGGGCACAAAATCAGCAACATTGTGCTGATGGGAATCGGGGAACCCATGGATAATTATGAAAATGTTGTCAAATTTATTCGTCTTGTAAACAGACCGGAAGGGATGAACATTGGTCAACGGCATATTTCTTTATCAACCTGCGGGTGGGTCAATGGAATTGACCGATTGGCAGAAGAAAATTTAGGGATTACCCTTTGTGTCTCTCTTCATGCGGCGTTTGATGATAAGAGAACAGCTATGATGCCCATTAATAAAAAATACCCCATTGAACCGTTGCTTGCTGCTTGCAAGCGTTACACGGAGAAAACGGGCAGACGAATGATTTTTGAATATGCTTTGATTAAAGGAGTCAATGACACGCCTCAGGATGCAAAGCAGCTTTCCAGGTTGTTGCGAGGGATGCTTTGCCATGTGAATGTGATTCCTGTGAACCCCATTAAAGAATCCAATTTTGAACGAAGCGAACGGGGTGAGGCGTTTTGCCGACAGCTGGCACCGGTAACCGCAACGGTTCGTCGGGAGCTGGGAAGCGATATCAATGCTTCCTGCGGTCAGCTAAGAAGACGGAAACTGGAAGAGAAAGGAAGTGAAGGCTGATGGAATTGTGTGGAAAAAGTCACTGCGGAATGGTGCGGGAAACAAACGAAGACAGTTTCGCAATCAAGGAGCTTCCCGGATGCAGTTTGCTGATTGTGGCGGACGGTATGGGAGGGCACAAAGCAGGTGAGGTTGCCTCCAAAACAGCAGTGCAGAAAATTCAGGAATACATAACAGAACAGATGGAAACGGAACCCATTCCTCAGCTTTTGGAGAAAGCCATGCAAGCCGCCAATGACGAGATTTATCATCGTGCAAAGGCAGATCCCGAATGTGCGACTATGGGCACCACGGCTGTGATTTGCTGTGTGATGGAAAAGGAAGCCTATTTTGCCAATGTTGGCGATAGCCGTGCTTATTTGTTGGGACTGAGCGGCATGGAGCAGGTGACGGAGGATCATTCTCTTGTAATGGAATTGCTCCGACAGGGAGAGATTACGGAGGAAGAAGCCTACAACCATCCGCAAAAAAATGTAATTACCCGTGCTTTAGGGACGGAGCACAAGGTGCAAACAGATGTATTTCACTGCGAACTGGAGCCGGAAGATATGATTATTCTTTGTTCGGACGGGTTGACCGGTATGGTCAGCGAGGAGGAAATTGCATCGGTGATGTGGTCGGAGACACCCTTGGAAGAGCGTCTTGACAGCTTGGTTTCTATGGCAAACGAAAGAGGCGGTTATGATAATATTACAATCATTGCCGCTGTACAGAAAAAGGAGGGGTAATCAATGGTGGGAAAAATTTTAGAAGGTCGTTATCAGATTATTAAGCAAATTGGCGGCGGCGGTATGGCAGAAGTTTATAAAGCTCGCTGTACGGTATTAAACCGCTATGTGGCAATTAAGGTGCTGCGTAACGAATATCGGGAAGATAAAGAGTTTATTGCCCGGTTTAATACAGAGGCACAGGCGGCGGCAAGTCTGACTCACCCTAATATTGTATCTATTTTTGATGTAGGCTGCGAAAACGGCATTCATTATATTGTCATGGAATATGTAGAGGGGATTACCCTGAAAAAATTTATTGAAGAAAACGGAGTCCTTTCCTGGCGGCAGGCATTGGATTTCACTGTTCAGATTTGCCAGGCCATTGATTGTGCCCATAAAAACGGAATTGTACATAGGGATATTAAGCCGCAAAATATTATGGTTTGTGATAATAATGTGCTCAAGGTGATGGATTTCGGTATTGCACGGAATTTGAACAAAAACGGGCAGACTCAAGACGGAAAAAATGCAATCGGAACAGTTCATTATATTTCCCCCGAACAAGCGAGAGGGGGATATGTGGATGGAAAAACGGATATTTATTCCATCGGTGTTGTACTGTATGAAATGATGACAGGAAAGCTTCCCTTTAATCATGAAAATCCTGTTTCTGTTGCCATTATGCACATGCAGCAAAAACCGGTTCCTCCAAGAGATTTGGTTTTGTCAATTCCCAAGGCGTTAGAGGAGGTTTGCTTAAAGGCGATGAGCAAGGAACAGGCACAGCGGTTCCAGACAGCAGGAGAAATGCTGGAAAGCCTGCACCTGATTCAGAAAAACCAGGGAGTTGCAGACTCCGCTTATGGGAAAGAATATGAAACCCGGAAACTGAATACAGATGACTTTAAAAAAGAAGTTGCTGATTTGCAAGAGAAGCAAAAGAAAAAAACCGAAGAAAGAGGTGGCGGTATGAGTCGCACATCAGGAAGTCGGAAAAGAAAAGGTATCAAAAAGGAAAACAAAAAGCCCATGATTGCAGCTATTCTTGTAGCGGTTCTTTTGGTTGGGGCATTGACGATGGCTGTGGTCAACTGGATTGACCCCGGATTTTTCGGAGGATCTTCTGAAGAGAAAATTACCAGAATTCCGAATCTGGTAGGTAAAGAGCTGGAAAAGGTGCTGGAGCAATATGAGGAAGAAGAACGCGTAGAAATTGTTGAAGAAAAGGACCGTGTTCCCTCTGACAAATATGACGAAGGTGTGATTACTGCTCAGTCTCCCAAAGCCGGAAGCAAGGCAGGCAGCGGAAAAATCAAAATTAAGGTTATTGTAAGTAACGGAGAAAAGGAAAAAGAAGGCAAGATGCCAAGCTTTTCTGGAAAAACCTTGACCGATGCAAAAAAAACATTGGCAAAAATGGGTCTTTCTTATGAGGTTGTAGAGGAATATAGCGATTCTGTTACGAAAAACGGCATTATCCGTCAGATTCCCAAAGCAAATGCTGCGGTGGATGAAGATACGCAAATTATCTTATATGTAAGTAAGGGTGAGGAAACGGAAGAAACCTTTGTGCCCTATTTGATCGGTATGAGTCAGACCCAGGCAAAAAATGCCCTGAAGGAAGTGGGCTTAAAGCTGGGCGGAGTTACCGTAAAAGATTCTGACGAGCCGGTAGGAACGGTAATAGGACAGGATCCCGGATACCAGTCCGAAATTGAGGAGGGAGATTCGGTCAGCATTATTATCAGTAGTGGTGAAAGTGAATCAACACCGGAACCTACTCCATCCTCCGAACCGGAGGTAGTAGAACCTACGCCTTCTGTGACAGAACCGGTTCAGATTACCCCCGAACCCGTAGAGCCGATGGAAAATAACGGCATCGGAAAAGTGGTGGAATAGTGCAGGGGCGAATTGTTAAAGGAATCGGCGGATTCTATTATGTGAAAACAGAAAACGATTTCATTGAATGTCGAGCCAGAGGGGTGCTTCGGAATTTAGGAGTCACGCCTTTGGTAGGAGACTATGTGGAACTAGAGTTGGACAGGGCCGGAAATCCGGCTCTATCCAAGGTTTTACCAAGAAAAAACGAGTTGGTTCGGCCGGCGGTAGCAAACTTGGATCAGGTTGTTATTGTAGCGGCAGTCTGCTCTCCTGATCCGGACCCCGTTCTTCTTGATAAAATGCTGGTAGCAGCAGAAGTTCGTGGCATCCCTGCGGTTATCTGCTTTAATAAAACGGATTTGTCAGCAGAGCGTGACTTGATTTCTTCTTATAAAAAATGTGGGTACCCCGTTCTTTGTGTCAGTGCAGAAACGGGAGCGGGAATGGAAGAGTTGTCAGAAATTCTGAAAGAGAAAACCTCTGCTTTTGCCGGAAATTCCGGAGTGGGAAAATCCAGTCTGCTCAATCGCATTTTACCGGAGGCCGATTTGGAAACAGGTTCGGTGAGCAAAATTGAGCGGGGACGGCATACCACTCGTCATGCAGAACTGATGGAATTGCCCGGTGGCGGTTATGTGATGGACACACCGGGGTTTGGTTCGTTTGAAGTGGACAGAATGGAACAAAATGAATTGAAACTGTATTTTCCTGAGTTTGCTTCTTTTGAAGAACATTGCCGGTTTCGTGGCTGTAATCACATCGGCGAGCCGGATTGTGCCGTAGTGGAGGCAACGGAACAAGGAGTGATCAGCTCCTTTCGGCTGGAAAGCTATCGTAAATTATATAATCAACTTAAAGAATATAAAAAATGGAAATAGGAGATGTTATCATGAATATTTTATCCCCCTCCATCCTTGCTTGTGATTTTTCTAATTTGGAGAAACAGGTTTTACAGGCAGAACAGGGTGGCGCACAGTATTTACATCTGGATGTAATGGACGGGCATTTTGTTCCCAACATTTCGTTTGGAATCCCCGTTGTTGCGGATTTAAGAAAGAAAAGCAAAATGGTGTTTGATGTGCACCTGATGATTTCCAACCCCGAGAAGTATATCGAGCAATTTGCAAAAGCGGGAGCGGATATCATTACCTTTCACGCAGAAGCAACCCCTCATTCTCATCGGGTGATTCAGCAGATTCGCGAATGCGGAAAAAAAGCAGGGATTGCATTGAATCCCTCTACCCACGAAAGCTGTCTTTCTTATGTGTTGAATGATGCAGACCTGGTACTGCTGATGTCGGTAAACCCCGGTTTTGGAGGCCAAAAATATATTCCCGAGATCACGGAGAAAATCCGTCGGGTAAGGGAAATGATTGGCTCCCGTCAGATTGATTTAGAGGTTGATGGCGGTGTGGGGCTGAATAATGTAAAAGAAGTTGTGGATGCAGGAGCCAATGTGATTGTGGCAGGATCTGCTGTGTTTGGTCAGGCGGATGTGAAAGGAACGGTACAACAATTTCTGGAGATTATGGAATGAAGCAGGCAGTCATTTTTTGTGCCGGAGAGTTAGAACACCCGGAGTTTTACTTTCAGCTTCCTATCCGGAACGATGCCTTGCTTGTGTGTGCAGACGGAGGATACCGCCATGCTCAAGTTTTGGGACTGACTCCCCATATTCTGATTGGGGATTTTGATTCTTGTGAAGGCACCTTGCCACAACTTCCCAAAATGACTTACCCCATACAAAAGGATGCAACGGATTCTTTTCTGGCAGCGGATTATTGTCTGAAACAGGGATGTAAGGAAATCTGGATTTTAGGTGGTGTTGGTTCCCGTTGGGATCATAGCCTTTCGAATTTCTACCTATTAAAATATATTCACGAAAAAGGCGGCAGGGGAATTTTGCGGGATGAAAACAATGAGGCCTTTCTGGTGTTCGGTGAAATGACACTTGCAAAACGAGAGGGTTGGTATCTATCCCTGCTTCCCATAGGTGGAGATGTGGGAGGAGTGACAGTTGAGGGCGTATCGTATCCGGTAGAAAACAGAACCTTTTATTTGGCGGATAGCCTAGGGGTCAGCAATCAGATCGTGGAAAATGAGGCGAAAATTAAAATAAACCACGGTTTTCTGCTTGGAATTTATGCCAAAGACTTAAAAAAATAAAAAAATTATCAAAAAGAAATATATTTTTAACATAAAACACTTGCAAAAATGAAAATTTAGTGTTATAATGGTAATGCGTATAAAAATTTATTTACATTGATCTAATAAAAAGGAGGAAGACAATGAAAAGATTTTTGAAAGTAATGAGCTTGGCAATTGTGCTTGTAATGGTATTTTCATACAGCGCCTTTGCTGCAACCCCGACGATTCAGTTGGACACACCTACTGTAGACAAAGAGGAAAAAACAGCAGTGGTATCCGGTTCAATTACTGAACCTTTGGCAGACTCTCAAGCTACTATTATTGTAGTAGATTCGTCTGTCACTTCTCTGAGCAATTTGTCCGACAGCGATATTGCTTATGTGGATCAAGTTGATGTACAGGAAAATGGTACCTTTACATTTCCCTTGGCAATTAACCAGGATAATTTTTCAGGTGACGAATTTACAGCTTATGTAGGCGGAACCGGCGTTACAACCGTAGCTTCTACCCCGATTAAGTTTGCTACATCCAAACCCGGTGATGCAACAGGCGACGGATATGTTGATATCGACGATTATGACATAGTTATTAATAACTTTAATAAAGCAGAATTTAATCCTCAAGCTGATGTAACCGGTGATGGATATGTTGATATCGACGATTATGACATGGTTATTAATAACTATAATACTTAATATTAGGTTAATAGAATTACGAAAGTAATGATTGGCATAAACTTTTAATGAAGAGAGGAATCATCTATGAAACTCAAAAGAATTATTTCACTTTTGCTCGTTTTGGCACTGTCCTTAATGAGCCTCACATTCGTTGTTTCTGCAGATGCAGACACTGCGAATCTGAGCTTGGTTGCTGACAAGGATACAACAACTTTGACAGCCGGAGACACTTTTACCGTTGCTGTAAATTTAGACAGCATTGCAGCACAAACATTCAGATCTGCTCAGGTTGCACTTTATTTCAATCCTGAAGTTTTGGAAGTTGTTAAAGCTGACGGTACTGCTGTAGAAGACAGTAACACATGGAGTAAAATAAAAGATGCATTTATTGAAACCAGTGATTGCTTCTTTAATTCAGATGAAGGAACAGGATACGCCAATCGTGTTAAACCGGAAGTTAGTAATACAGATGGTCTGTTGATGTACACTTTAGGTAAGCACGCAGAAGCAGAGGAAGCATATGTTGAATGTGTAGATGGTACATTTACCATTGTTCAGATTCGTTTTAAGGTGAAGAAAACCGGTTCAACCGGTCTGCAGTTTGCTGTACAGGGTGAATCCCCCAATGCTTATACTACCTTCCCTGGTGGCTACAAAATAAAACTTGCTTCTATTGAAGATTTGGCTACCATTACTCCTGTAGTAGCAGATATTCGTATTGGTGTGGCAACGATTGAAGATGTAACCAGTCCTGCAGACCCTGTAAATGTAGAACTGGGTACTGCACTGGAAGATGTTATCGCAGAACTGCCTGCTACTGTTGGCGTTATCTTTGATGACGAAAGCGAAGAGGAAGTCGCTGTTACATGGGCATGTGAAGATTACGATGCAGAAACTCCCGGTGAATACACTTTCATTGGTACCGTTGCAGGAACAGACTTGACCGCTTCTGTTACAGTTGTTGTAAACAAAGTAGAAATTGTATCTGCTGAAGGCGGTTCTGTAAATGTTCCTTTTGGTGCAACCGCTGAACAGGTGAAAGCTTTGCTGCCTGCTACCGTTGTTGTAACCCTGGAAAACGATGCAACCGCAGAAGTTCCTGTAACATGGGATTATACTTCCGGTGAAGAAGCTACCGGTACCTTGGATTTGGGTACAAAATATGCAAATACTGACAATGTAACAGCAACTTACACTGTGGTTATCAGTCCTGAAATTACAGAAGAAACAGAAGGTACTGTTACAACCATTGTTGATGATACTTTGGAAGTAGCTTATGAAGATGAAGCAACCAAGGAAGATGTTATTGCAACTCTGCCCCAGACTGTTGAAATCGCAGTAGGAGGCGAAAGTGTTACTGCTTTCGTTA
>JAZNYR010000112.1:0-4077 GCA_045594525.1 Clostridia bacterium
CCTAAAATCACCCAGGCGAGAAGAGAACCGATAAAAGCATTTCCGATTCCAATCCAGGTGGAAGCGATGCCGTATTTCCAACCAAATTGACCTGCATATCCGACAAAAATAACCGCTGAGAAATAAGAGGTTCCGTAAGCGAATGCTGTTAACCAGGGACCGACTGAACGACCGCCTAAAACAAATCCGTTTACATCTGTTGCGTGCTTGCGGCAGTAAATTCCAACCAATACAGTGACTGTGAAAAAGACTACCAGAAGTACAAGTTTTGCTACCATTTTACATCTTCCTTTCTTTTGTTTGGAGGAAAGGCAATAAAAAACCCGTCCTCAGATTTTTGTCTAAGGACGGGGTAACATTTTCCCGCGGTACCACCTCAGTTTACCGTTGCTTCACAGCCACGGCCTCATCCAGTACACAATCGCAAAACACATTGATACTGTAGCACGATAACGGGTGCATCCGTCGCAGCCTACTAAAACGCAAGTTCGTTTGGTGCGCAGTTCACAGAATGTATTCAAATCAGTGTTCCTTACTTCCTTTCACCAACCGGAAGCTCTCTGAAAGGTTCTGCTGATTTTACTTCTTTCTGGTCATCACTTTTCTTTAAAATATTATAAATCAAAATTTTTTATTTGTCAACCCTTTTTAAATAATTTTTTATGATTTGTGCATAATATGAATTTCGTCAGGGAAGATGTTGATAGATACTTTTTCTCCTTCTTTTTCTGATTTTGTACTTTGAACCAGCCAGGTGAAATCTTTTCCTTCCAGTAACATTTCATAATGAACGCCTTTGAAAACAACAGAGGTAACTGTTACATCCAGCATTCCTTCGCCATAGGGAACCACCCGCACATCTTCAGGGCGAATGACTACATCAACAGGCTCATCTTTGTCAAATCCTTTGTCAACACAGGTAAATTCCCGACCTGCAAACTCGACCTTAAAATCCTCTTTCATCATTCCGTCAATGATATTGCTTTCGCCGATGAATCTGGCAACAAATGCATTTTCAGGTTCGTTATAAATATCAACGGGGGAGCCTAATTGCTGAATCACACCTTCTGACATAACAACAATGGTGTCAGACATGGTAAGCGCTTCTTCCTGATCGTGGGTAACATATAAAAAGGTGATGCCTAATTTTCTTTGTAAGTTCTTCAGTTCAAATTGCATTTCCTGACGGAGCTTTAAATCCCACGCCCCTAATGGTTCGTCAAACAACAATACCTGAGGCTCATTGACAATTGCTCTTGCAATAGCAATGCGTTGCTGTTGACCGCCGCTTAAGGAATCCGGCATTCTTTTTTCAAAGCCCTCCAGATTTACCATTTTCAAAGCATTCTTCATTTTTTGGTCAATTTCAGCCTTTTTCATTTTTTTAATTTTTAATCCAAAGGCGACATTTTCATAAATATTCATGTGAGAAAACAAAGAATATTTCTGAAATACGGTATTAAAAGGTCGCTTGTTAGGCGGAATTTTATTAATTGATTTTCCTTCAAATAACACTTCGCCTTCGTCGGGATTTTCAAATCCGCCGATAATACGCAAGGTTGTGGTCTTTCCGCAACCGCTTGGACCAAGCAGGGTCACAAACTCATGCTCTTTTATTTCTAAATTAAAGTTTTCCAAAACACTTGTTCCGTCAAATGCTTTTGAAATATTGTTAAGCGTCAGAATGACATTGCTCATCTTCATCTACCTCTTATCAATCTGTAGTAGTGGTAATTTCCGTCCATGCCTTGTTATAGAGTTCTAATGAATCCTTGTCAAGACTTTTGAAAATTTCCCAGCTTTCCGGTTTTTCATCACCGGGATACATAAATGCAGGATTTTGATTTTCTGCTTCAATTTGCTGCATTGCTTCAGATTGTACGCTGTAATATTCAATATAATCTGCATTTTTCTTGGCAATGTCAGTGCGGCACATAAAATCAATAAATAATTCTGCTTCCTTTTTGTGCTTGCTGTTTGCAGGGATGACCATTGCATCAAAGAACAAGTTGCTTCCCTCAACAGGAACAGCATACGCCAAATCGGGGTTTTGATTCATGGCATACAAAGCATCTCCCGCATAAACAAGAGCAACAGCGGCTTCTTCAGCAACCATTTTATCTTTAATATCATCAAACCCGTATGCTAAAACAATTTTTTTATGATCAATCAATTTTTCTTTTGCCTTGTTGATTTCATCCGGATTGGTACTGTTTAAAGAGTAACCCAATGATTTTAAGGAGGCACCAAGTGCATCACGAACGGAATCCATCATTAAAATTTGACCTTCGTATTTATCCCCAAACAAAACATCCCATGAAATTTCTTTTTCATCCACAACCTTGGTATTATATAAAATTCCCAGGGTTCCCCACATATAAGGAACGGAATATTCATTATCAGGGTCGTAATCAAGGTTTTTAAATTTTTCATCAATATACTGATAATTGGGAATGTTATGAAAGTCAATCTTTGCCAGCAAGTCCTCTTGAATCATTTTTTCAATCATATAATCAGAAGGGAAGAGGAGATCGTATTCCGAATTACTTTTTGTAATTTTGTTATACATATCTTCATTTGTGACAAAGCGTTCGTAATTGATTTTGATATGAGGATATTCTTCTTCAAACTCCTCTAATACCGATTCGTCAATATAATCTTCCCAGTTATAAATATTCAAAGTTGTTCTGTCATCCCCGCAACCGGTTAACACCAAGGATAACATAAGAATCAATAGGGTAAATAATGCAATTTTTTTCATTTATCTCGCTCCTTTTTGTTCTGTTGGGTTTTTGCTTTTTACCTGCCGCAGGTTGGTGATGAATAATAAGATGAGTACCACCAAAAACATGAGCGCCGACAGGGCATTGATTTCAGGCTTAATCCCTCGTTTTGTCATGGTATAGATTAAAATGGATAGATTTTGCACCCCTTGACCGGTAGTGAAAAAGCTAATCATAAAATCATCAATAGAAAGGGTCATGGAAATCAACATTCCCGTAACAATTCCAGGCATAATTTCCGGTAACACAATTTTTTTATATGCTGTTGCATAAGTAGCTCCTAAATCCAGTGCTGCCTCAAAAGTATGACGATTTAAATGGTAAAGCTTTGGAAGCACCGATAAAATCACATAAGGAACACAAAAGGTGACATGAGCCATCAAAAGTGTGGAAAATCCTAATTGTATGCTTAAGAAAGAAAATAAAAGCATTAAGGAAACTCCGGTAACAATATCAGAATTTACCATTGGAAGATAGGTGGCACTTGTAAATACTTTTCTTGTAACCGGTTTTGAATGATATAATGCAATGGCCGCTAATGTTCCGATTACCGTTGCAACCAAAGAGGCTAGCACTGCAACCAACATGGTTGTCCCCAAAGCTGATAAAATACTTTCATTTTGCAGCAGACTTTGATACCATTTCAAAGAAAAGCCGCTCCACATTCCACGGGATTTCCCCTCATTGAAGGAAAATGCAATTAATGTAATGATGGGAGCATACATAAATAATAAAACCAAATAAAAATACCATTTGGATAACATTCGTTTTACCATACTGCAGGCCCTCCTTCTTCATCAGAGGTGCGGTTGACATACCACATACAAATGACGATAATTACCATTACAGCAATGGAAATGGCGGAACCAAAGTTCCAATTACTTAAAACACCGAATTGCTGTTCGATAATATCACCAATCATCGGCACTTTTCCGCCACCCAAAAGCTTTGATATAACAAAGGTGGTAACTCCTGGCACAAATACCATTGTAATACCGGATATAATTCCCGGAACACTTAAGGGCAAAATGATTTTCATAAACCGTACGAAAGAATTCGCCCCTAAATCCGCAGCGGCTTCCAGCATATTTTTCGGAATTTTTGCAATGGATGTATAAATAGGGAAAATCATATAAGGCAGCAGATTATAAACCATACCAAGCACAACCGCACTTTGACGGTATAAAAACTGCACCTTTTCAAATCCAAAATAAACCAACAGTTGATTTATGAGTCCGCTGTTTTCAAGCAATGTAAGCCAAGCATAGGTGCGAAGCAGAAAATTCATCCACAT
>JAZNYR010000113.1:0-6193 GCA_045594525.1 Clostridia bacterium
CCTTTGCACTTGTCATGGCAAAAATAATGGCAAGATTCAAGGTTGTAGTTGTTTTTCCTTCGCCCGGAATTGCGCTGGTCAGAGCAAGAATATTACATCCCTCTTTTTTCTTTAATGCAAAAAGAATATTGGTTCTTGCGGTTTTATATGCTTCCGAAATCCGATAACTGGACTGAGCCGTAACCAACTTTTCTCCGGGATTCTCCTGGAGTTGATGAGAGGTTTTCTTTGGTCTATCCAACAAAATCGGAATCTTTTTTATCGGAAAAGAAAATGATTTTTTTTCATTTTTACTTGTTTCTGTACTATTTTCTTTTTTCATGATTCATCCCCCTTTCCAGTTACTTCGTCAAGTCAGGAATGATTCCCAAAACAGGAACTTCGTACTTTTCGCTCAATTCATCTTCATCTTTTACTGTGGTGTCAAACAATTCCAAAACATACACAACCAATGCTGCAAGAAAAATACCAAGCAGACAACCAATAAAAGAATTTCTCTTTGTATTAGGCGAGGTGGGAGATGTTGGAAGGCTCGCATTATCAATAATCTCAACGGAACCCGCCTTAACGACTCTCATGATTTCGTCAGGAGCATAGTTTAACACTTCCTGAACGACTTCACGCGCCAGTTCCGGATTTTTGCTCACTGCACTCACGCGCAAAATTTCTGTCTCCCCAACACCCTTCATAGACAGCATCGATTTTACCTGAGATGCAGAAACTTTTGAATTCAGACGCTTGGAAATGGTCTGACAAAAGGTATCACTTCTTAATATTTCAGAATAGGTATTGACCAACTGGACAGACAATGTATATTCAGACGGTGTATAGGTATACATCTGATTTTCCATGTTATTTACGACATACAGTGTTCCTCTTGAAGTATAGGTAGGGTCAATCAGATAAGCGGAATAAACAAAAGACAAAAGTCCTGCTACCAATCCACTCACCAAAATAATCCACCAACGCTTTACGAATATATTTAATATCTCGCCAAGGTTAATGTTTTTTTCTTCCATGTTATAACCCCTTTCTTCACGGGTGATTAGAAAAAATGAAGGCTTATGCTATGCGAGCACAAGCCTTACGTCTTCTACCGAAATTTTCTTTTTCTGGCCGCCTCAGATTTCTTTTTACGCTTTACACTAGGTTTTTCGTAATGTTCTCTTTTGCGTATTTCAGAAAGAACACCGGCTTTGGCGCATTGTCTTTTAAAACGTCTCAGTGCGCTATCTAAAGATTCGTTATCTTTAAGTCTGATTTCAGACATTTCTTTTCCCTCCCTCCGTTACCGGGTAATGCTAATCGGTATCCAGAGTTTTTCAAAATACCAATCTTTATTTATTATACAACAAATCTACCCTACTTGTCAAGACAGTATTAGAAAAAAATCTAAAATTTTGAGAAAAAAATCTAAAATTTTTTGTAAAAATTTTTTTATACTTCATCATCAGGAGATAAATATCCTTTTTTGATGCTGTCGTTAATGACAAATTCAATAAAGTCCCAAAGCTCCGGCGCACCGCGTTTCACAGGTTCCATCCGCTTATATATCTGTTTTGGTTTCACTTTACCTCTTCGCCAGGTATGACCTTGTGTATAATAATTATTGATAAAAGGTTGAAGACGGTCAATGCAGGCTGCATAAAGGGCATCGCGGGTCTCCATTGCATCAAATTCTTCCCACAGACTTCGCAGCTCTCGTCCTTGGTCTTCCGGTAACAATCCAAAAATTTTATCTGCAGCGACTTTTTCTCTTTCTTCTTTTCCTTCATTCCCCTTTTCATCATAAGCAAAGGTATCTCCCGCATATACTTCTACCAAATCATGCACCAATGCCATTTTGAGAACACGGAACAAGTCCACTTCTTTGTCTGCGTATTCTGCTAAAATCATGGCAGTAACCGCAAAATGCCAAGAATGCTCCGCATCATTTTCCCGACGGGAATAATCTACAAGCATGGTCTGACGAAGAACATTTTTCATTCCGTCAATTTCTTTTAAAAATTGTAATTGTTGTTTAAACCGTTCCATTGGAACTTCGCACCTCCAATCTCCTTTGCAGTTCTAAAATGAGTTCTTTTGTTTGACGAATCATATTTTTTTGAATAGTTTGTTTGAAATACCGTTCTGAATCGTAAGGAATTCCAATTAAAATAGAAGGAACGCCAAAAATCATTCCGGGTCTCCCTTGGATTTCCTGTTTTGCGCTGACGAATAATTGATAAGGAAGGTCGCAATCTTCCAATACATCAGCAAGATACAGGGTGTCCATAAAAGCCCCGTCTCGCAACTTTACAACAGGCCCCTTTTTCAGAGAAATCGGGGTACTTTCATCCTTCTTTTCAACAGAAACTCCTTCTACAAAAAATGCAAGTTCAGGCTTTATCTGTGACAATGCAACCAATGCACCCTTTTTCCCCATTTGATAGAGAGAGGAAAAAACAAACCAAAGATCCCCTTCCTGCTCCGCTTCCATTAATTGAAATATAACCTCACAACAAGCAGCTCTTAAACAACCAAAGGCAGTGAATGTATCTGCTGTTTCACCCGTTTCTCCTACTACGACACCGCTTTCTCCGATTTTGACACTTCCCTGTGTAATTGTAACAAATTCTTTTTGTACAATTCCCTTGCCACCATTTTCAAATAAAATTCCCCTGCTATCAAGGTCGTCGATGGTACATCCGCCCAAGGCGCCATAGGCAAACTTGTTTTGATTCTCTTTGTGAGAAAGAAAAATTCCTTTTTCATCCATACCGCAAAGATATGCAATTCGTTTTCCCATACCGGGGCGGTGAAATATCAGGTTACCGCATCCGTCTTGGGAAACTTCCAAATCACCCTGATATTGCATGCAGTACTCTCTTACTGCGTGTTCCAGTCCTGAAGGAGCAAACAATTGTATTAATTCCTTGATTCTGTTCATAAGACTCCCTCCAGTTCTGCAGTAAAACCTTCTATTAATTTACAATAGACTTCATAATCATCTAAATCAATAACACTGACCGGAGAATGAATGTACCGACAAGGTAACGATACCACCATGGTGGCGCATCCTCTGCCGTACAGTTGTAATGCACCTGCATCATTTCCGCCCGTAGTAGCTTTTTTCAGTTGAATGGGCAATTGTAATTTTTCCGCCGTACGAATCATCAGATTACGATAGTCTGCATTGGAATAAGAAGCACCGTCCGCCACACTCACGGCAGGACCTTTTCCAAGCTCCGTTACAAATTCACGAGAAACTCCTGTCAAATCCGAACAGGTCGTTGCCTCCACCGCCATAGCAAAATCAGGACGAATGCGGTTGGCCAACACCTTTGCCCCTCGCAGTCCCACTTCTTCCTGAACACTAAAGCATACATATAAATCGAAGGAATATACTCTATCGGCCTGCAACAATCTGATGAGTGCCGCACAGCCCACACGGTCATCCAAGGCCTTTCCTTTTGCTTTTCTATCACCAAATTCCAGATATTCGCTGTCAAAGGAAACATATTCCCCCCGTTTTACCGTTGCTCCTACATCCAAATATAAATCCTGAAAGGAAAGTTCGTTTTTCCGTTCTTCTGAGGTGGTATGATGTGCCGCTTTCAAGCCAAAAACAGCAGGCAACTTTTGTTCGCCCACTCTGACTCGCTGCCCTGCTAAAATTCTTGTATCAAATCCGCCAACAGGTTTTACTTTGCAAAATCCGTCCTCCATTACATGGCTGACAATAAAACCCACTTCGTCCATGTGTGCACAAAGCATGACCTTTTTTCTGCCGGCACCCTTTTTTAATGCAATCAAATTCCCTAAAGAATCTTCTTCCAAAAAATCACAGTAGGGTCGGATTTGTGCTTTAATATATTCCCGCACGGCAGTTTCGTTCCCCGAAACACCGTCTAACATAGAAAGGGTTTTTAACATACCAAGTCACCTCCTGCCAGTAAGGAAATCAACCGTGAAGCAGCTTCCATGTCGGCAAATCGAAGAGTTTCTGTCATAGTGTGCATATACCGAAGGGGAACAGATACCAAAAGACTTGGTATGCCAAAATTAGACAACTGAATCACATCAGTATTGGTTCCTGTGACTCCTCCTTCCACCTCAACGGTATAGGGAATACGATTCCGTTCTGCAATATTGCAAGCTTTTTCAAACCATTTGGGATGAATACAAGGACCTGTGCAAATTGCCGCCCCGCTGCCTAGCGGGAAACAAAGTCCTTCTTCCTCACCCGGTGCCATACCAAATGTTACATCCGTTACAATTGCAAGATCTACATGGTGCCGTTCCATGACTGCCGCAGCACCCAAACAGCCCATTTCTTCAGCCGTTGTAGCAGAAAAAATCAAGGTATGAGGGCAGTTATTTAAACTCTGCATCACATAAAGCATAATGGCAACACCGCATTTGTTATCCAAACCTTTACAACTAATAAGATCATTTCCAAGTTTACGAAAAACAGGATAAAAAGAAACCGCATCCCCTACTCTGACAAATGTTTTTGGATGCTTCATTCCCACATCAATGGTCATATCTGCAACACGGAGTTCTCCTTTTTTATCTTCCTCCTTTAAAAGATGAGGAGGTTTTGCACCGATCACCCCGTATAATTCTTTTTTTCCGTGAACGATGACTTCGCTGCAGGGCAAAATCCGAGGATCAATCCCGCCAATCGTAACAAAAGAAAGGCTACCATCTTCACGAATTTCCTTTACTTGCAAACCAATTTCATCCATGTGTGCGTCTAATAATACGGTTTTTCCTGATGTGCCGTACTTAATGCCCACAACATTGCCAAAATCGTCAATTTCTGTTGTATCGCAAAAAGGCAAAACCAAATCACGAATCAGTTTTGCCATTTTTTGATTGTGTCCTGTTACAGAACAGGGCACGGATAATTGTTTTAATAACTGCTTCATCTACTCACCTACAGTTTATTGACATACTCTTTAAATAGATTTCCCCGTTCTTCAAAATTACGGAACATATCAAAGCTGGTGCTGGCAGGTGACAATACTACAATATCCCCTTCCACCGCCAATTGAGAAGCCAGAGTTACCACCTGCTCATAAGAGTCGCAACGGGTAACAGGAACCTCAATTCCTGTTTTTTGAACCGCTTCTTCAATTTTATCAGCTGTTGCACCAATTAATATTAACTGTTTTACATGCTCTGCAATCACAGGCCCCAATTCATCATAGGGAATCCCTTTGTCTTTGCCCCCTGCAATCATAATGACCTTTTGAGGAAACACATTCAAAGTGGCACGGCTGCGGTTAGGACTGCTGTCAATGGAGCTGTTATAATAGGAAACACCGTTTACCTTTCTGATAAATTCAATTCTGTGCGCAACACCGCCAAAGGTTTTTCCCACCTGCTCGATTGCATTAAAATCAACCAAATCAAGGGTTGCAGCAATGGCAGCCATATAATTTTCAATATTATGTCCACCGGGAATCACAATATCCGACGCATCCATGACCCGTTCACCACGGGCATAAATAACATCGTCTTTTTCGTATACATCCGCTTTTCTTTTGCGGGAGAAAAACCGCACATCGCCCTTTGCATGAATCCCAAGCTTGGCAGTATCTTCATTATCTTCATTTAATATAACAATGCCCGTCTTTTTCTGATGTATGAAAATATTGGTTTTCGCCTCAATATATTCTTCATAGGATTTATGAACATCCAAATGATTGGGAGATAAATTGGTAATGACCGAAATATCAGGACTATCCTTCATGGTGTGCAGTTGAAAGCTGGATAATTCTAAAACTGCAACATCCTGATCAGAAATTTCATCCAGTTTTGTCAAAAGCGGAGTTCCGATATTCCCTCCCAAATGGCAACAAATTCCCTGTTCCTTCAGAATCAAATGAACTAATGTGGATGTAGTGGTTTTTCCATCACTTCCCGTAATCCCAATGATTTTTGCAGGACAATATTTCACAAACAGTTCCATTTCAGAGGTCAGAATACTCCCCTGTTTGACTGCCGCTTCCAATTCCGGCAAATCGTATCTCAACCCGGGAGAACGGAAAATATAATCCTGATTCAGATTCTTCAGATAGTCTGCTCCCAACTGAAAAGAAACAGACCGACCGAAAGAAATCTCTTCTTTATTTAATTCAGTATTTTTATCACAGACCGTAACAATCGCTCCTGCATCTGCAAATACAGGAATCAGGGGTCGGTT
>JAZNYR010000114.1:0-2834 GCA_045594525.1 Clostridia bacterium
CGCTTGGCCTCCGACTTTCATAAATCAAAAGTCCGAGCTTGTAGGTAACAAGTTTACCGTATCCGCCGTGCGGAGGGATCAAATGCTCTGAAATATCATTGTTTTTCATTTTCCCTCCTCGCTTTTGCCCCACGGTATGAAGAAGATATGACCGCCGCCATCGTGTTTTTCCAGTAACCGCCAGCAGAATGACCAGCTGCTGCCTTTTGATGTTTCCATAATCTTGATAAAGGGGAAGAATTCCCACTTTACATCACCTTTGAAGCGGTGATAGGAGAAGAGTTTATACAGCAGAGAAAAGCGGCGGGAATGTTTGTTTTTTGCGTTGCGGAAGAGCGCGCCGCCCAACACCCGGTGATCAAAGGAGTCTTTGCCACATTCAGCATACCACAGCGCCCCGAAAGGCAGCACTTCAGTCGTGGATTTTTGGGTTTCTTTGTGCAATGTGTAATCAAACACCAGCGGAGACAGTATCTGTATCCGCTTTTCATCAAACGCCGTTGTAAATCCGCTGCCTTGCCATGATGAATCAAAGTTCGAATAGGAAAAAAGGAAAAACGGCGCATCTGCACGCTTGTTGAATCCGTAATAACCCAACGGCCACAGCCAGAATTCCCGGTGGTGTTTGCCCGCATTAACATCGAAAAACGGATAAAAAACGTGATGATTTCCCTCGGAGTAGTGGTACAGCACCATGGCAACATTCAACATCTGCAGCTCATCAAATCCCGTGCGGAACGAAAACAGCGGTGTCAGCAGCTCTTTCCCCTCTTTATCCGCAGTGAAAAAGGCAAGCGGCAGAACAAAGTATGAATCTTTTTCCCGTTCCTGGTCATTGTAATGCACAAAATTCAGCAGATAGACCCACTTCTTTCCCTTCCCGTAAAACGGAAGCACCAGAAACGTCTCATTATCTTTGTAAACATTGACCGCCCAGAGGACATTTTTTCTTTCGTCCCGGTAGAAAAACGGCAGAACAGCATAATGTTGATTATTGCTCCACCACGATGCCGGAAATACCCACAGAAAATCACGTCCCTTTACAAACAGCGGGAGCAAACCGGAATATTTTTCGCGCTCCCAGAAAAATGTTCCCAGCCAGCCTTCTTTGGAGTTGAAGGCGCACAGCGGCCACAAAACACCGTGTTCATCATTATCTTTGTGATAAAACGGTCGTACCGCAAATCCCCGGTTGTCGATGTCGATCAGAGGAAAAAGTATGGAACGGTTCACCCCTTCCTGATAATACAGCGGAAAAAGGTTGACCCCGTCCCGGTAAAATTTACTGCCGGCAAACGGCGAGTTGCGCACCATCCGCTCCCCGCTCACACAACCGGCAAGGAGCAGTGCGCAAAACGCCGCCAGGAAAAGTGATGATAATCTCTTTTTCACAGCCGGGCATTTTCCAAAACGGTACGCCCCTCTTTGGTACCGGCAAGCCCCGGAAACAAATCTGTGAGCAAATCGGTACAACTGCTGTAATTCCGGGAAAGAGTGTGTCCGCGAACCGAACCGTCGGCATAAAGGATGTTGACATATTTGTCATGATAATCGGAGTACTCTATTAAGATCGGTGTTTCACCGCCTGCAACTCCGTTAATCAATCCTTTGCCCAGGTAAATATATTTCTTTTTTGATGACGGACAGGCATAGACATATTCATCGGTCAAATATTCATTCTTTTTGAGCGCGTGCAGATCAGCCGGGAACTTTTCGCGGTTATCGTTGGCATACATCATGATAGCAGTGCCGATTTGTTTCATATTGGAAATACAGCTTGAACGTCTGGCGGGTTCACGGGCGTCACCGAGAGCACTGAAGATAAAAACAAATACGATGCCAAACAGTGCAAGCACAGAGCCAACGATAATAAGAACAATGGTCAGTACATTACTCTTTTTAGGGGGATATCCCACAGGAGGAACTCCGGGAGGATACGAACCATACTGCTGTTGGGGATACGGCTGAACCATCTGAGGCTGAACTTGTTGAGCAGCTTGCAGATTTTCACAAACAAACTGCTGTTTGCACACGCTGCACTCCAGAGTCATGCCCTGGTATTCGTCTGGAAGTTCCGGATATTCCTGTTTGCAATGCGGACAAATCGATTTCATCGTTTCAGCTCCTTATTTATTCGTGGTTGGATGTTCCGTGTTTAATCTACCATTACAAATTTGAATATCAAGTGGATCACAGAAAAATTTTTTAAAAATATCATCGCCGTCTTTTATGAGACAGCTGTTTTTATCTGAGGAAAATTGAGTATCAGCGGTTGACATCTTGTCATTATGGGGTTATTTTATATAAAATGAATATCGGGACATAGCGCAGTCTGGCCAGCGCGTCTGCTTTGGGAGCAGAAAGTCGCGGGTTCGAATCCCGCTGTCCCGACCATTTTTATTCATTGAACATCAAGATGTTAGGTAAGAAAAATCCACTTGCACAATCCTCATCTTTTGTGATGCAAAATACAAAAATCAAGCATAAAACAACATAAAAAGTGACACAAGGTTTCCAACCGACAAACACCGATTTACCCCATTCATTGTGTGCTATGTGATTTGCAACAGGATGCAAACGACACCGACATCGCAAATCATGTTGATTTTTTAAGAAACAGTGTTAAAAGCATTGGTTTAAAAGTGATCCCGGCGAAACGAATTGCTATGTTCAGGAGATTTCAGATTTCATTCAATTGACTGAGGCGGAAAGAAAAAAATTGCAAAGCAGTGATTGGATATACTGAACCGTATCTTCGGAATATTTTGCATTCAATCTTGAATTATAGTCATTTTGCTGTATATTATATATTGAAAACAATAGATAAGGGATAG
>JAZNYR010000115.1:0-2028 GCA_045594525.1 Clostridia bacterium
GTGGCTGTGAGGTTCATTCTTCCGTGATTCTCTCCCCGGTGGACGAGAAGGTGTTCAAGCGTTTGGGCGTGAACCTGACCTGCCACCCCCGATACAAAGCATAACAAAAAGGCGTGCCGCGGCACGCCTTTTTGAATTGAAAATTAAAAATGGAAAATTGAAAATTATTTTCGTTGTCATTGCGAGGGAAAAGTAGGGGCGGCAACCTGCCGCCCGCAAAATCTATCAGAAAATACCCTTATTGTACTTAATCATTGCGTAGAAGCTGATGCCAAGGCCGACTGCAAGGCCTGCAATTAAAAGAATTGTGCCAATCAGGGCATAAATTTCCTGTTCGGTGTAAAGGGTCACAGCACCCAAAATGCCGAATGCCATAATGCCCACGCCGATCAGAATCGTACCCAGCCCGACTTTTCTGCCAAAGGGGAGACGATCCTCCTCAGAAACCCGATTCCGATGATAGGAATGCAGGGACGAAATGTTTCCGCGCATATTGAAAATGCCAAGAATAACGCATACAATGCCCACCAAAAATGCCACAACAAACTCTATCATAACAATCACCCCTTACTGAAAACCAATCAGCTTACTGCCCTTGTAGGTCAGCGTTCCTTTTTCACCCACCCGGTAACCGCCATAAGAAAATTCCGACACATAAAAGGACAGCTTTTTGCCTCCGGCGGAAAAGACAACCGCATATTTTATATGCTTGCCGTTGCCGGCATATTTGGAAAAAACTTCGGTTTTGTGCTTGTCAGCCACAACCGCCGCAACAGTCCTGACAGGTGCGAGCCTTTTTGTAAGCAGGCGGATAGCTGCCAGCAGTCCAACGCCCAAAAAGAGTGCGATAATTATGATGTTGGAAAGATTCTCCGGCATATAAACACACTCCTTTGCAGTAATCTATAAAAATTATACCAGTTTTTTGACAGAAATCAAGGGCAAAGCAAAAGCCACCCCAAAAGGAGTGGCTCTTTGTTTGGAGCAGGGTACGGGAGTCGAACCCGACAAAAAGCATTGAGTATCAACAGTTTTTCGCCTTTGTGGCTGTTTTCGTGGCTGAATTGATTCTAAAATTCTAGAATCGTTTCGGTTCGGAAACTGTTCGACATATTGGAATTTGTCTGCCTAATAAACTGAAAGTTGGGCATGCTTTCAACACCCCATAAAATTGATGGTTATAGCTGCAATAAATCCCCGAATTTCGCCTCTAAAAAGAAGCGATAATCTGGATGTTCAGATGCTTGCTCATATTCCTTTGTAATCGTTTCTTTTATCCAATTCATCATCTTTTCTGAAAGCTCATAGTAACGCGATATTCTTACCAAGCCTTGCTTTTCGGCGTCTAATATCGCTTCATAAGCATCCTCGATGTATTCACAGCCATTAACCACAATCGTTTTTTCGGATGTTACTGTATCTGGAATTTGTGTTAGAAATCCGCTATCCTCAACCGTTTCTGCAAAATAAATGTATCCACTAACGCCTTTATATGTATCAAAGAGTGCATTAGGATAGTATTCCTCAATTCGCTGTATTCCATCCTTGTCAAAACCGTAAGCTGCCCATTTCTGCCAAATTCCCGAATGTTCAAATCCCTGTTCAATGCAATATTTTTGGATTGCATTACTTAAATAAACTAACACATTCTCGCGTTTTTTAGAAAAGTATATTAACGGAATTTTATGATTTGAAACGCGAGGCTCTAACGTCGATAAATCCTTTGTACCTGATGCGTGATAATACATAATACCCTCTCCGTCAAATTCAAGTTTGTCTAACTGAATTATACTTGATTGACCGCAAGAAATCAAGGTCTGGTTGGGAAGAGGGCCTTTCGACAAATAAGGGTTGAAATTCCGTTTTCTTTCTGCTATAATACGGCCATACGCAGGGTTAGTTCATCGGTAGAATGGTCGCTTCCCAAGCCAAAGAGGCGGGTTCGATTCCCGTACCCTGCTCCAAACAAGAATACCACCCCACCGGGGTGGTTTTTCTTTTTTATGCTTACACCATACATCATATGGA
>JAZNYR010000116.1:0-1908 GCA_045594525.1 Clostridia bacterium
CATGGCTACGATCCGACTTGGTTTCCCTTCACAAGATATTTACGCCCGTTCAGTTGGGAGAGGACCTCCGCCTCCCGCCCAGCCGCGCCGAAGTCCCCCAGTACCCAGACCTCGTCCTCCCCGCTCACCACGCTGTTCCAGCGGCGGATCAGCTCTTCGTCCATCTCCGCCGGGTCGGCAAAGGGGCGGTTTTCGTGCCACACACTTAACTGTAGTAACGCCGCCGCTACCGTTTCACGCAAGGGAGCATCGTTGGATTTTAATCGGTATCCCCTTTTGTGAAGGCCTGCTCCGCTGGTATCCAGCATCATGGTAACCCGATCTTTGATAATGCTAAATTGAATCTGATAGGTTGCGCCCTGTTCATCAAACCAATCTACATGATATTTTTGCTTTAATCGTTCCACAATACTCTTTTTTAAAATAGACTGACAATCCGAAACACTAAACAATGTGGATTTCAAGGTAAACCCTTTAATCGGAAATGCAACATGCTTGGTAATCCATTTTTCCCAGGGCAATGCTTTGTTTTTTTCAAACAGTTCTTCAAAGGTGGTTGCCCGAAATTCGCCTATTTTAATCAGCACCCGTTCCCCTGTTCGTAGCCAAAGGTTAGCACGGCAAACTGCCATGGCATCCCCTAAAAAGGTCACTCTCCCGTCCTCGGTACGAATCACTTCATACCCTAATGATTTAATTTCTTTCGCTGTCACTGCCTCAATCCCGAACAGAGTGGGCACAATGAGTTCAAACTGCTCCATACTTTCTCCTTTATTCTTTCAGCTTTGCCAAAGCATCTGCAAGAGCACTGTTAAAAGGCCCTTGCTCTGATTTGTTCTGCTTTTTCAAAAACCCTGCAACCTCCCGTTTGGAAAGCTTACTGCTATTTTCCGCCAGCTTTTTGTTAAAACTTTCAAAATTTTCACGGAATCCGCATTTGCAGGCATACAGTTTCTTCCCGCCCGAACCCCGTACTTCCAGTTTTTTGTGACATTGGGGACAGCGGGCGTTACTGGGACGGCTGATGGTTTGACGAAACCCGCATTCCGGATTTTTGCAAACATATTGTTTGCCGTGTTTTCCGTTTACCTCTAATAAAAACTCCCCGCAATCGGGACAAGGGGTTTTGGTTTGATTATCATGACGGTACACCGCGTCACTTGCAATCACATCTCGCACCAAACTCTTGGCATACTCCCGCATTTGGGCAATAAATTCCTTGTATTTTGCCTCACCCTTACTGATGGCAGTCAACTGCTGTTCCCATTTCCCTGTTAACTCCGCAGAACGAAGCTCGGGAGGAACAATGGAAATCAATTGAATCCCTTTTGAGGTGGGGAAAATTTCTTTTCCATGCAATTCAATATAATTGACCGAAAACAGCTTTTCTATAATATCCGCACGGGTGGCAGGTGTTCCCAAGCCCCCTGTGGTATTGATTGCTTCCCGCATTGCCTGATCGGTTACGGTTTTTCCTGCAAATTCCATAGCGGTTAACAATGTCCCTTCCGTGTAGCGAGAAGGAGGCGGTGTTTTCCCTTTTTTGATTTCCGGTTTTGTAATTTTCAGCAGATCGCCTACAGCAAGCTTGGGGAGATTTTGGCTCCGTTCTTCCTCGTCACCATCCTCATCATCCTCCATATCCATTCCCTCATAGGCGGCTTTCCAACCTTTGGAAAGTATGGTTTTTCCGCGAGCGGTAAACAGTTCCCCGCTGATATCCCCTTCTAATGTGGTTTGTTCATAAGAAAAAGAAGTGCTCAACGCCGCTAAAAACCGCTTGACTACCAAAATATAAATATGCTTTTCTTCTGCCGTTAAGGCACTCAAATCCAAATATTGCTCCGTGGGAATAATGGCATGGTGGTCTGTCACCTTTTTGTCGTCCACCACCCGCCTCCCCGGGGT
>JAZNYR010000117.1:0-3196 GCA_045594525.1 Clostridia bacterium
CTCCCTTCTCAGGCGCCGAAAAGGGCGGAATTAAGTCAGGGGATGTGATTTTAAAGGTGAACGGTCAGGATGTCCGTTCCATTGAAGAAATCAATGAAATCCGCGACCAACATCAGGTAGGGGATGAATTGAAATTTGAAGTCAACAGAAACGGTGACACCGTTATTTTGACGGTAGAACTGGGAGAAGATAAACCTCTCCAAAAACAGTAAAAAATCAGACAAATTTGTTTGACAAATGAGGAAAATTCTGATATAATAGAAAAGAATGGGGGAGTAATTCATTGTGTCTTTTGAAAGATGCAAGTTTAGTCCCCATTTTTGTATATACAAAGGAAATGAGGGGTTTGCATGAAAGTAAAAAAGCAGGATTGGCTGACAGTGCCCAATTTACTCAGCCTGTTCCGACTGATTTTAATTCCTGTTTATGTGTGGTATTATCTGGGTGCAGAAACAAAAGAGGAGCATTTTATCTCAGCGGTGATTTTAGGCGTCTCTTCTTTCACCGATTTGGTGGACGGGTTTATCGCCCGTCGATTCGGCATGATTTCCAATGTGGGAAAGGTGCTGGACCCTGTTGCGGATAAATGCACCCAGGGAATTGTAATGATTTGTTTGGGATTAAAATACCCCGCTATGTGGATTTTGTTTGGTCTTTTTGTAATCAAAGAAGGATTTATGCTGGTGATGGGCGTGTTCAATCTGAAGCACGGGAAACTGCCGTCAGGAGCATTGATGATTGGAAAAGTATGTACTACGGTGCTCTTTCTTTGCATGATACTCCTTGTGATGATTCCCAATGTTCCTTTGCACCTATTACATATTCTGATTTTGGTTTGTGCCATTTTTATGATTCTTTCTTTGGGGATGTATGTTCGGGTGTTTTTTGGGAAAAATGATTATTTACAAAGCATAGAATAGGTGAGGGTATGAAACTGATTCGCAGTCTGCTTTTTTTGGGACTTTTGGGATTGCTTTCCTATTATACGGGAGTCGCCTTTCCCAGAGAATGGATTTCTGAAAACAAAGCCTTTTTCCAGCCATGCGGGTGGGAGAAAAGGGGCAAGTTTTACGAAAAGTTTAAAATTAAGAAGTGGAAGCTGAAGCTCATTGACATGAGCAAAATCATGAAAAGCAGTAAAGTCCGCAAGGAAATCAGCGGGGAAGTAACAGAAGAAAATTTGACGGCATTGATTAAGGAAACCTGTGTTGCCGAGCTTTCTCACTGGTTTTTGTGTGTCAGTTCTGTCTTTGTGTGTCAATTTTGGGATAACTGGGTTGGCGGACTCCTTTGGGTATTGTATATCTTAGGAAATCTTCCCTTTATTATGATTCAGCGGTACAACCGACCTAATTTAAAGCGGTTACGGGACCGTTTGGTTGTGAGAAAACAGCAAAGAAACGAAAGGGGTATTTCCTTTGATTGATTACCGTCAGTTTCGCATTCAAAAATTGAATACACCTGAATTTCGCCATCTGAAGCTGTTGCTGTTTTGGCCCCTCTACGGGATTATTTTCCTTTTGCTGGAGCGGGGACTAAACTTACAGTATCATCCCGTGCATTGCATCCTTGATGACAAAATCCCTTTTTGCGAATATTTTCTCATTCCCTATTATTTTTGGTTTGTCTTTTTGATTGGGATGCTTCTTTATACCCTTCTTTGGGATACAGAGTGCTTTCGTCGGTATATGTACTTTATTATGATTACATACACGGCAACCTGTTTGATTTACTTAATTTATCCCACCGCACAGGAGTTAAGACCCCAAAGTATGTTGCGGGATAATGTGTTTACGGATGTGGTAAAATTTTTGTATGTGTTTGACACCAATACCAATGTGTGCCCCTCTCTTCATGTCATCGGGTCGGTAGCTGTGCTGTTTGCCTCTTGGCATACACCGCAGTTTCGGCATTTCGCTTGGCAGGTGTTTTTTTGGGTTGGTACGGTGCTTATTTGCCTGTCCACCGTGTTTTTAAAACAGCATTCTGTGATTGATATTTTGGTGGCAATCCCTCTTTGCCTGGTTGCTTACCCCATTGCCTTCGGAAATAAATTGAAAAAGAGGTAACGCTTAATGAAGGAAGTTAAAAATAACAGAAAACCCTTTATTTTTTATTATATGATTGTGATGGTTGTGATTATGGTCATCAATACCATCATTGTTCCCATGACCAATTCTGCCCGTGTGAAAACGGTGGAGTATTCTGACTTTTTGACCATGGTAGAAGCGGGGCAGATTAAGCAGGTGGAACTTCAGGACAATCAGATTGTATTCGAGGATAAGGAAGAACAATTTTATAAAACAGGAATTGTAAACGACCCCGATTTGGTCAACCGTTTAAACGAGGCGAAGGTAGAGTTTGGTTCCGAGATTGTGGAACAGCCCTCCCTTCTTATGACAGTTTTTGTCAATTACCTGATTCCCATTTTAATTTTTGTGGCATTGGGTCAGTTTTTGATGAAAAAGATGTCAGGGAAATTTGGGGGCAATGCCATGTCCTTCGGGAAAAGCAATGCCAAGGTGTATGTCCGCTCCTCTGACGGCATTAAGTTCAGCGATGTAGCAGGGGAGGACGAGGCGAAAGAGGCGTTGACCGAAATCGTGGACTTTCTCCATAACCCCCAAAAATATCACGAAATCGGTGCTAAAATGCCCAAAGGCGCTTTGCTTGTGGGTCCTCCGGGAACGGGGAAAACCCTTCTCGCAAAAGCGGTTGCAGGGGAGGCCAATGTACCCTTTTTCTCCATTTCCGGCTCGGAATTTGTGGAAATGTTTGTAGGCATGGGTGCAGCAAAGGTTCGTGATTTGTTCAAGCAGGCGGCGGATAAAGCACCCTGTATCGTGTTTATCGACGAAATTGATACCATCGGAAAACGGCGTGACGGCGGGGGACTTACGGGAAACGACGAACGGGAGCAAACCCTAAACCAGCTGCTGACTGAAATGGACGGGTTTGACAGCTCCAAAGGGGTGGTCATTTTAGCCGCCTCCAACCGTCCCGATTCTCTGGACCCCGCCCTTTTGCGGCCAGGTCGGTTTGACCGCAGAATCCCCGTAGAGCTCCCCGATTTGGCGGGCAGAGAGGCCATTTTAAAGGTTCATGCCAAAAAGATTCATGTAATGGACGGCATCAACTATAACGAGGTGGCAAGAATGGCGTCAGGTGCGTCGGGAGCGGAACTTGCCAACATTGT
>JAZNYR010000118.1:0-4194 GCA_045594525.1 Clostridia bacterium
ATATATAAATATATATAAATATAATAATACCCTTTCCATTATATCAAAAAAGAAGAAAGAATGCAAGAAAAATTATGAAAAAAAGTCTATAAAATGAAAAAAATTTAACTTTTTATTGAGTTTTTTTCAAAATTGTATTGACAAATGCCTATCAAATAAAGTATAATCAATTTTGTATCCCTTTTCATAAAGGGTAGTTTGGTTTGTTTATTTTTTGCAAGGAGGTGTAGTCATAGATGAAAAGAACATATCAACCCAAAAAGCGTCAGAGAAGCAAAGAGCACGGCTTCAGAAAAAGAATGAGCACTGCAAACGGAAGAAAGGTGCTGGCTCGCAGAAGACTGAAGGGAAGAGCAAAGCTGTCTGCATAAAGGCAGAAGCATAGGCGGGGGATTTTTTAAAAGACCACCCGAGTGGTCTTTTTTCCTTCCTCAATTAGGGAGATTGTTATGCGGTATACTACATCATTGAACAGAAATTTTCAGTTTCGCAGAATGTATCGTTCGGCAAAATCTGAGTCGGACAAGTATCTGGTTCTTTATTATCGGAAAAATCGCGGACAGGAAAATCATCTGGGAATTACGGTTAGTAAAAAGGTTGGAACCGCAGTGGTAAGAAACCGCATCAGAAGATTGATCAAAGAAAATTACAGGTTACATGAAGAAAGAATTGTAAAAGGATATGATTTGGTGATTGTTGCACGGTCAAAAGCGGCAAATGCAAATTTTTATCAAATCCAGTCCTCTCTTCTTTTGTTGCTTTCTGCTTGTAATTTGGAAAAAGAATGATGAAAAAAATTGTTATTTATTTCATAAAAGGATATCAGAGATTTTTGTCTCCCTTAAAAAAACCGTGTTGCAGATTTTATCCCACCTGTTCGGCGTATGCCATAGAGGCGGTGGAAAAGTACGGTGCAATGAGAGGAGGATGGATGGCAATCAAACGGATTGTGAGATGTCATCCTTTTTCTAAAGGTGGCTATGATCCCGTCAAATAGTAGGAGGAACGAATTTTTATGATGAATGCGTTGGCGTTTTTAGCGCCTGTGCTGGGTCCTGTATTAAAATTCATTTATCAAATTGTGGATAATTACGGCCTGGCTATTATTTTGTTTTCTATTTTGATGAAGCTTTTGATTTTCCCGCTGAATGTAAAACAGCAGAAGTCAATGGAACAGATGCGCGTAATCCAGCCAGAGCTGGCAAAATTAAATAAAAAGTACAAAAATGATAAAGAAAAACTGCAAAAAGAAACCATGAAGCTTTATGAACAGCATAATGTCAATCCTGCTGCAGGATGTTTACCTATGCTGATTCAATTTCCCATTATTTTTGCGTTGTACCGTGTCATTAACCAGCCTATGACTTATATTATGGGTTTGGGAAAAGAAACAATTGTGAAAATTGTGGAAGCAATGAAGTTGGGAATTGATGTGACCAACAAAAATATTTTGATGACAAAAGAAATAGAAATCGCCAATCAAATGACTCCGAATATTATTGAAAAATTTGGAGGATTTTCTATTGATTTTAATTTCTTTGGATTAGATTTGGCAACAACCCCAAAATTGTCTGAATTCAGCTTATTGTGGATCATTCCGATTTTAGCTGTTGTCACAACATATTTGACCAGTAAGATTACCACATTAACACAACCCAATACCGGTTCCGGTGATGATACTGCAGCCTCTATGAGCAAGAGTATGATGACCATTATGCCTTTGATGACAGGTTATTTCTGTTTTCTGATGCCTTCCGGCGTAGGTTTGTACTGGATTATCAATAATGTATTGTCTATTTTACAACAATTGTGGTTTAACAGAAAAGTGATGATGGAAAAATTTTCGTCGAAGAAGAAAGACGGTGAATAATATGAGAAAACAAATTGAACAAGAAGGAAAAACAGTAGAAGAAGCAATTAAGCTTGGCTTGGAAAAATTAGGGTTAAGCGAAGCAGAAGTGACTGTTGAAATTATTGAAAAAGAAAAAACAGGGTTTTTAGGGATCGGAAGCAAGCTTGCAAAAGTAAAGCTGGCTGCATTGGAAGATCAGGATGAGCCGGAAGAGGAAGTAGTAAAACCCGAAAAAAAGGAAAATGCTCCTGCGAAAGCGGTTGTGATGAACAGTGATATAGAACAGCGCATCAAAGCATTTTTATCCGATGTATTTGAAAAAATGAATCTGGAAGTGAAAGTGGAATGCACTGCAGGGGAAAGAGAAATTAAGGTAAATCTTTCCGGAGATGAAATGGGTGCTGTCATCGGCAGAAGAGGAGAAACTCTGGATGCATTGCAGTATCTGACCACCTTGGCTGTGAACAAATCCTCAGATGATTATTATAAAATTTCTCTTGATACGGAAAATTACAGAAGCGAAAGAGAAAAAACTTTGCAGAATCTGGCTCTTCGTTTAGCAGAAAAAGCCAAAAGAAACAGAAGAAATGTTTCTTTAGAGCCGATGAATGCGTATGAAAGAAAGGTGATTCATTCTGCATTGCAGGAAGATGATATGATTCACACTTACAGTGTGGGTGAAGAACCCAACAGAAAAATCATCATCAGCCCGAAAAACGCAATCAGAAGAAATCATAATTATAACCGTCGGGGTTACAGACGGCCTGTTCAATCGGATGATGAATAAGGAATAATGCAAACATTGGCGAGGAAATGATTGTTTCCTCGCCATTTTAAGATAAGGAGGTCGTGGAAATGATGATGACAGAAGACACCATAGCTGCCGTTTCTACTCCGTCAGGGAAAGGTGCGGTATCTATGATACGGGTCAGCGGAAAAGACGCGTTTTCCATTTGCGATACTGTGTTCCGCGGAAATCAGACCTTGACCGAAACACCGGGATATCGAATGGTTTACGGAAAAATCATGCAAAACGAAACAATCATTGATCAGGTGGTGTGCGGTGTGTTTCGATCGCCTGCCTCCTTTACCGGTGAAGATACGGTGGAAATTTATTGTCACGGCGGTGTGAAAAATACCATGATGGTATTAGAAGCGGTTCTTGGTGCGGGAGCACGAAATGCGGAGCGTGGCGAGTTTTCCAAACGGGCATTTTTAAATGGAAAAATGGACCTTTCTCAAGCGGAAGCGGTAATAGATTTAATCAACGCCGGTGCGGAAAGTGCGGTATATCAGTCAGCCGGTCAGTTATCGGGCGGAATTTCTCAGAAAATAAACGGAATAAGAGAAAAGATTGTTGCAATCAATGCAAAAATTCTGGCTGTCATTGATTTTCCCGACGAAGAAATTGAAGAATGGGAAAAAGATGAATTTTTCAAAGCATTAGAAACGGTCAGACAGGAAATCGTTTGTTTATTAAAAGAATTTGAACGGGGAAGAATCCTAAAAATTGGCTTGAATACTTTGATTGTCGGAAAAACCAATGCGGGAAAATCCTCTCTTTTGAATTGCTTATTAAAAGAACAAAAGGCTATTGTAACCGAAATTGAGGGAACCACCCGTGATGTCATAGAGGACGAACTGGAAATCAAAGGCGTTCCCATTCGATTAATGGATACAGCAGGAATCCGTCAGACAGAGGACAAAGTGGAACAAATCGGTGTGGAAAAAAGCAAGGAGTTGATTCCAAAAAGTGATTTAATTTTGTTTGTTTTGGACGGCTCTCGACCTTTGGATGAAAATGATAAAGAAATTTTTTCCTTGTTGGAAGGAAAACAGGTCATCTATCTGAAAAACAAAGGTGATTTACCTTCTCAATTAGAATTGAAAGAGGAAGCACTTCCCATCTCCTGCAAAACGGGAGAAGGAATTGATGCTCTTTACGAAGAAATTTACAAGATAGCAGTATCGGAGGAACGGGATTTATCCCATTCTCCTTTTATGAATAATGTAAGACATAAGCAATGCCTGGAACGGGCTTTAAAAAGCATAGAAGAAGCTTTATCAGGAAGGGAAATGCCCCTTGACTTGGTATCCATTGATTTAACGGATGCCTGCCGTCATTTAGGACAAATCACGGGACTGGAAGTTAGTGAAGATACAGTAAAGCATATATTTGCGGATTTTTGTGTAGGAAAATAGGAGTGAAAAGAATGTATCACGGAGGAGATTATGATATTGCCGTTATCGGTGCCGGTCATGCGGGATGTGAAGCGGCATTTGCAGGAGCAAGACTGGGTTGCAGTGTTGCTTTGTTTACCATGAATTTGGATGCTATTGCA
>JAZNYR010000119.1:0-4777 GCA_045594525.1 Clostridia bacterium
CTTGGGTGATCCGTACCTTTGTGTTCACAATGGTCGTGGTAGAAGGTCCTTCTATGGAAAATACCTTAACCACAGGAGACCGTCTTGCGGTGGTTCGTCTGGGTTATGAACCGAAACAGGGCGACATTATCGTATTTTATCCCAATGGCAACAAAGAGCGCCCCTATATCAAGCGGGTTATTGCAACAGAGGGGCAGACTGTTGATATCCGTGACACACAGGTGTTTGTGGACGGAGAAGTGATTTTTGAGCCTTATCTTGGCTCTCCCACCACAGAAAGGGGAAATCAGAACTATCCCATTACCATCCCTGAAGGGCATCTGTTCGCTATGGGGGATAACCGCCAGCACAGTTTGGATTGCAGAAACACCTCTGTGGGATTGGTGGATTATGACGATGTGGTAGGAAAAGCATGGGTTCGGCTGTTTCCCTTTGATAAGCGATTCGGCGGATTGTATTAAAATAGTGAGGTGAGGAAAATGGATATTCAATGGTTTCCCGGTCACATGACCAAAACAGGCAGGGAAATAATTGCAGATTTAAAGCTGGTTGATTTGATTGTGGAATTAATTGATGCCAGAATCCCTTTTTCCTCCCGAAATCCCGAGCTTGATAAGTTAACAAAAGGAAAACCCCGTTTACTTGTGATCACCAAAACCGATTTGGCTGATAAAGGGGTCACCACCCAGTGGGAAAGCTATTTTAAGGAACAGGGTTTGCTTTGTGTTACGGTAAATGCCATGACCGGTCAGGGAATCAATCAAGTATTTGGTGCGGCAGAGCAGGTTTTGGCGGAGAGAATTCAGCGCGACCGTGAAAAAGGAATGGTCAACCGCAAAATCAGAATGATGGTAGCAGGGGTTCCCAATGTGGGGAAATCCTCCTTGATTAACCGTCTTTCCGGTCGGAGCAGTACCAAGACGGGGGATCGTCCCGGTGTGACCCGAGGAAAGCAGTGGATTCGTTTGAAAAACGGGTATGAGCTTTTGGATACACCCGGAATTTTATGGCCGAAATTTGAGAACCAGCGGGTAGGACTTCATCTTGCATTTACAGGTGCCATTAAGGACGATGTTGTTGATATTGAAGAATTGGCATGTTACCTGATTGGCGCTTTAAGAAAGAATTATGCCGACCAGCTTTGTGAGCGGTATAAGCTTGACCATCTGGAAGCAATGGATTATGAAGTATTGGAACAGATTTCCAAAAGCCGTGGTTTTTTGGTTCGCGGCGGAGAAGCAGATACAAGGCGGGGAGCGTTTATGCTGTTAGACGAATTTCGCGGAGCGGTGCTTGGAAACATTTCATTGGAAAGACCGGGGGAACCATTATGATTACCATGGAACAGGAACTTCACAACCGCGGATTCCGCTTTGTTGCAGGTGTTGACGAAGCGGGGAGAGGACCTCTTGCAGGGCCCGTCTTTGCAGCAGCGGTGATTATGGAAGAAGAAAAATACATTCCCGATATTAAGGACTCGAAAAAGTTGTCCGAAAAAAAGAGGGAAGAGCTGTATGAATATATCATTCAAAATGCAGTAAGCTATGCAATATGCTCGGTGGATGAGAGCGTCATTGATGAAATCAATATTTTAAACGCCACCTTTCAGGCAATGTTAGGTGCAGTAGAAGGGCTGGATGTCACACCGGATTTCGTGCTGATTGACGGCAATCGGAGCAAAGGAATCACCCTTCCACATGAATGTGTGGTAAAAGGAGATGCAAAGGTTGCCTGCATTGCGGCGGCATCCATTTTGGCAAAGGTAAGCCGTGACCGTTTTATTTGTGAGTGTGATGCAAAGTATCCCGGGTACGGATTTAAAAAGCATAAAGGATACGGAACGAAGGTGCATATTGAAGCAATTAAGGAATTGGGGCTAAGTCCTATTCACAGAAAAACTTTTTGTACCAAGTTTGTGGAGTAGTGAAAATGGATAATAAAAGATTGGGCGGTTTCGGTGAACGGGAGGCCGCCCATTATTATAGAAAAAATAAATATCGTATGGTTGCCAAAAACTTCACCTGTCGTTACGGTGAGGTTGATTTGATTGTGGAAAAATCAGATGTATTGGTGTTTGTGGAAGTGAAAACCCGACAAACCAGAAACTATGGTGCCCCTTCCGAGGCGGTAGGATACAGAAAACAGGAAAAAATAAAAATGGTGGCACAGGAGTTTTTACAGGAATATGATAAGGATGTCGATATTCGGTTCGATGTGGTTGAAGTCATGGCAGAGCCTTCTCTTTTTGGCAGATTCCGTGTGAAGGAAATCAATCATATTGAACAGGCCTTTTAATCGGGAGGACTTTATGATTATTGTTGATTCTCATTGTGATACTGCTACAAAACTTCTTGAAGGAAAATCCTTGTTTGACTCCAAAGGACATTGGGATTTGAAACGAGCCTTACAGTATCAAGGCTTTGTTCAGTTTTTTGCCGCTTTCGTACCGCCTGAGGAACCCAATCCCCAAAAACGGTGTCTGATGCTTTTGGACGCTTTGGAACAAGAAATGAAGAACAATCAGGAGCTGATTTGCAAAGCAACCAATTATGATGAATTGCAAAAAGGAATGAAAGAAAAAAAGATTGTTGCATTGCTGGCGGTAGAGGGCGGTTTTGGTTCCGATCTTTCTATGGTACAAACCCTATACGAAAAAGGGGTTCGGTGTATGAGCTTAAGCTGGAATGAGGACACCCCTCTTTGCGGCGGTGTTTTAGGGAAGGGTACGGGCGTGACTGACCTTGGGAAAAAAGCGGTAAAAGAAATGAATCGTCTGGGAATGTTGATTGATGTTTCACATGCATCCGATCAAAGCTTTTATGATTTCGCTGAATTGGCGGAAAAACCTTTGGTTGCCACCCACTCCAACTCCCGTAGTATTTGTTCCCATCCGAGAAATCTGACGGATGAACAGTTTCAAATCATTCGAGATATGGGCGGTATGGTGGGGCTTAATTGTTATCCTCCCTTTTTAAATGAAAAAGGGGAGGCGGATGTGAATGACCTCCTTAGGCATCTGGAGCATTTTCTTGCACTTGGCGGAGAGAATTGTATCGGTTTGGGAGCTGACTTTGACGGCATTGATTTTTGCATGAAAAACTTCTGCGGGATTCAGGATTATGAATTTTTGCATGAAACTTTATGCCGATTTTATTCGGAAGAACTGGTAAATGCCCTCTTTTGTGAAAATTACATAACTTTTTTGAAAAACCATTTATGAAATTTTTCATAAAAGAACTTGCAAAATTTTCTTTTTTGTATTATAATAACAGTATGATTTATTTTTATGGAGGAATTCTTGATGTTATCAGAAAAAATTCGTACAATTGCACCGTCTCCTACCTTGGCGATTGATGAAAAGGTGAAAACGATGCGTGCAGAGGGCGTAAATGTGATTGGTTTCGGGGCGGGACAGCCTGATTTTGATACTCCCGACCACATTAAAGCTGCTGCAATCAAAGCCATTGAGGACGGGTTTACCAAATATACTCCTGCTTCCGGTACCAAGGAACTGAAGGAAGCAATTTGCAGGAAGCTGGCAAGGGATAATTCATTGGAATATACACCTGCCAATATTGTTGTGAGCAACGGAGCGAAGCAATCCTTGGTGAATACCTTTACTGCTATTTGCAATCCCGGGGATGAAGTGATTGTTCCTGCACCTTACTGGGTCAGCTATCCAGAAATGATTAAATTGGCTGACGGTGTGCCGATGATTTTACCTACAACAGAAGAACAGAATTTTAAATTCACCATTGATGATTTGAAAAAAGCGGTCACCGATCGTACCCGTGCCCTTGTGTTGAACAGTCCCAGCAATCCGACAGGTATGCTTTATACAGAGGATGAACTGAAGGCAATTGGAGAATTGGCAGTAGAAAAGAATTTTTATATTGTATCTGACGAAATTTATGAAAAACTGATTTATGATGGAATCGGTCACATTTCCATTGCATCCTTAAGTGAGGAAATCAAAGACCGTACCATTATTATTAACGGACTTTCCAAGAGCCATGCCATGACAGGCTGGAGAATCGGTTATACTGCATCTAACGCAGCAGTGGCAAAAGCAATGGGGAATTTGCAGAGTCATCAGACCTCCAATCCCAACTCTATTGCCCAGAAAGCGGCAGAGGCGGCGTTGGATGGAGACCAGGAATGTGTGGAAATGATGCGAAAAACCTTTGAAGAACGCAGAAATTATATGGTTGACCGGATTAACAACATTGAAGGTCTTTCCTGCAAAAAGCCTTCCGGTGCCTTTTATGTCATGATGAACATCAGCGAGTGTTTTGGAAAGGAGCTTTACGGTCATCAGATTCAAAATTCCGATGATTTTTGTGAAGCATTGTTAGAAGTTGCCAAGGTTGCGGCAGTTTCGGGTATTGGTTTTTCTGCAGACGGATTTGTCCGTTTGTCCTATGCAACCTCTATGGAAAATATTGAAGAAGGCTTAAATCGCATCGAAAAATTCCTGAAAAAAGAATTTTAACACAATTTTTGGGTGTTGCAACCAAACAGAATATATGGTATAATGAAACAGACGGGAGGAAAATTCCGTCTGTTTTTTGAAAGAAGGAATGAATATGAAATTATCAGAACAAAGAATTGGTGTCATTGGTGCGGGGAATATGGCATCTGCCATTGTAAAAGGGTTGGTAGGCAGGATTTCTCCCAAGCAGATTACGGTAAGTGACCGCTCCGAGGAAAAATTACAGGAGATTTCTGCATTTGGTGTGAATACTACGACGGACAATTGTCAGGTAGCGGAACAATC
>JAZNYR010000120.1:0-3017 GCA_045594525.1 Clostridia bacterium
GGTGATATAATATGGATTTGAAAAATATTGGCAAAAATGTAAAACAGTTGCGTTTGAAAAAGGGGCTAACTCAAGCTCAACTAGCGGAAATGGCAGAAATATCAACGGTTCATATGTCCCATATTGAAACCGGTTCGGTAGCTATGAGTCTTGATTGTTTAATCAATATTAGCAGTAGTTTAGAAACAACGCCAAATGACATTTTGCTGGGAGAAATTCAATTGTCCTCCGAAGGGGCGTTAGAACTTTTAAAGCAAGATGTTCATAAGCTTTCTTCTGATGAAAACAGGCTATTGATTAAGATTGCAGAATTGCTTGATGAATTAAAAATAAATCGAAAGTAAATGATATGCATGATTAAAAATTTAAAAACATTAAGAAGCGAAAAAGGAATCAGTCAGCAACAGCTTGCGGATGTTATCTTGGTGAGCCAGCAATCAGTGAATAAATATGAAAATCATGATGTGGAACCGGATATTGATGTTCTGATAAAGATTGCCGATTATTTTGATGTATCTCTTGATTATTTAGTAGGCAGGACGGACATTAAAGAAATGGTAACAAAACCGAAAATGTCAGATTTGAGTGAAAAGGAAGCGAATTTTATTCAGAGATTACGATACCTGAAGGAAAATCAAAAAGATTTTGTATTTAAATTGATTGATAGTTATAAAAGTGATAAAGAATAAAGTGAAAAGGGTGCAGAGCCCCCTTGGAAAAGAGTGTTTTATAATGAAGGGGTGCAATGTGGCACCCCTTCACCCCCACAGCCTCCCAATCTTCGCTCAAGGCGCCTGTTAGCACTTGGGCACGAATGATTTTGGAGCCGCTTCGATTCGCAGCTTTCTGCTCAGCTCAGCTAAAATACCGCACGCGGCAAAGGATACGGATATGCGGTATTTTACCCCAAAATCATCCCAGCCCTTCATTGACAGCCGACCATTCGCTCCAATACGTCGGCATTTAAAACGGGAATTTTTCGTCAAAGACGAAAAATTCCCTTGTTACTATTCGCCATGTTGGAGGCGATTGACAGATGTTTGCGAGAGAGGGACGGATGTACCGCAACGGATAGCGAAATCGGTTTCCTTTGCGGTCGCTGACCGTTAGCGAGGCGGAGCAATGGGTTTGCGACTCCGAAGCGGCGGTAACAGAAGTCCCGAATGAGTAACTACAGATGTCCGAGCCGTAAACCTAGGCGCGGTGGGGGAGCTTGAGGGGGCGACTGTTGAGCCCCCTCGGGAAAAGAAATGGTTTTTATGAAGGGGGATTGTGTAATCCCCCTTCACTCTTACAGTCTCCCATTTTTACAAAAAAAATCCCCCACAAAGTTTGTGAGGGATTTTGATTTTAAATGTGAAATTTGCTTACCGTTCGTTAATAGGTACATATTTCTGTCTGGGAGAAACGCTTTTGTATGCGGGGCGGATGATTTTGCCGTTGGCATACACTTCTTCAATTCTGTGTGCACACCAACCAACGATACGAGCCATGGCAAAAATGGGAGTGAACAATTCTTCGGGGATATTCAGCATCCGATAAAGAAGGCCCGAGTAGAAATCCACATTGGTGACTGCATGACGGTTGTATTTCTGCCGTAATACAGCGGGAACCAGTTTTTCCACCCGTTCATATAACCGATATTCCTGTTCAAACTCTGTTCCCAACGCCAGCTTTTCCACCTGTGCTTTCAACACGGAGGCACGGGGGTCGGAAACGGTATAAACCGCATGACCAAAGCCGTATATCAAACCGGTTTTATCAAATTCTTCCTTATATAATACCTTGGTCAGATATTGGAACAGTGCATCCTCGTCTTCCCAATTTTCTACTTTTGCCTCTAAATCCAGCATCATATTCCGTGCCTTAATGTTAGCACCGCCGTGCTTAAAGCCTTTTAATGCACCCACTGCGGTTGCAATAACGGAATAAGTATCTGTCCCGGAAGAAGAAACAACATGAGTGGCAAAAGCGGAGTTGTTACCGCCGCCGTGTTCAGCGTGAAGGGTGAGAGCAATGTCCAGCGCCCTTGCTTCATCTTCGGTATATTTGTTATCAAGCCGTGTCATGTGGAGCAGGTTTTCTGCAATGGAAGCACCCTTCTTTGGTGTGTGAATGAACAGACTTTGTCCGTCGTAATAATGCCGTTTTGCCTGATACGCATAGGCAATCAAAGAGGGGAAGCGAGCCAAAAGAGCAATGGATTGATTCATAATATTGGAAAAATCCAAATCATCCGGATTTTCGTCATAGGAATACAATGCCAGCACACCGCGGGCAAGCTTGTTCATAATATTGTTGCTGGGCGCTTTTAAAATCATATCTTCCACAAAGTTTGCAGGAAGGTCCTGGTTTTGTTCAATCAGCAAACGAAAATCTTTGAGCTCTGATGCGGTAGGCAAGGAACCGAACAGCAGAAGATAACAGGTTTCTTCAAAGCCGTAACGGTTTTCCTGTTCGCTGGCAGTTACCAAATCTTTCACATCAATTCCGCGATAAAAGAGTCTTCCGTCGATAGGCACCCGTTCGTTATCGTCAATAATATATCCCCGCACCTCACCGATAGAGGTCAGACCAACTAAAACCCCTGTACCGTCAGAGTTACGAAGACCCCGTTTTACATTGTAAGCAGAGTAGGTTTTGGGGTCAATCAAATAGTTTTGTTTTACATTTTCCTGATTTTGTTGTAATTTTTCAGACAAAGAAATAACCTCCTTCTTATCCGAAAATGAATGATAAAAGTTATTTTGATTCAAAATTCATTTTTTTAGTTCCTTTATTATACCATATTTTTTTGAATTTTGCAAGATTTTCTTTTTAAAGTTTCATGGATTTGTTGTTTCCAAAAAAAATATTTAACTTTTTCTTCATTTTATATTGCAAAATGTTCAAAAATAGTGTATTATATATAGTGATACTCTATGTCTTTCAAGGGAAAAGGCGTTTTCTAAAGAGAAACTATAAACAGAGAGGAAGGTTTTTATGGCAAGTAATCTGTTCCAGAATATGATGTATCA
>JAZNYR010000121.1:0-2837 GCA_045594525.1 Clostridia bacterium
ATTGACGAGGCATCCGGACGTGGTTTTTTGTCCAAGATAGAAAATCCTACAGAGGAGGAACCGTTATGCAAATTACAGACATCAGAATTCGTAAGCTGAATACTGAGGGCAAAATGAAGGCTGTAGTTTCTGTTACCTTTGACGACGCTTTTGTTGTTCATGATATTAAGGTAATAGAAGGACAGGACAAGCTTTTTATTGCTATGCCGAGCCGTAAAACGCCGGATGGGGAATTTAAAGACATTGCTCATCCGATCAACGCACAGATGCGTGACATGCTTCAAGGCGTGATTCTCGAAAAGTATGAAGCAACTCTGGCTGAATCTGCGGAAGACATAGCCGAGGGATAAATCGTTCTGACCCGAAAAGACACCGGATACCATTCCTGTGTCTTTTTCACTTTATGCAGTATCAACGATAGAATGGAAAAAATTTTGTGATTGTTGTTGTTTTTTCCTACTTGGCATTTTGGGAATTTTTTGATATAATAGTGATAGAAGAAAAACAGAGTCGCTTTTGGGTGGCGATGTGTCGTGAATCCGGTCGGTCGGAAACGACAGACAAACAAATACATAAGGTTGGTGTTTCAACCGAAAGGAGAAAAAATTAATATGATACCACACAGCAGATCAATCAAAGTTTTTTCAGCAAATTCCAATCCTTCTTTGGCAAAGTCTATTGCCAATATCGTAGGAGTTCCTCTGGGAACTGCCAAGGTGGGTCGATTCAGTGACGGAGAAATTTACGTCAACATTGGGGAAACCGTCCGCGGTGCAGATGTGTTTGTGGTTCAATCCACCTGTGAACCGGTGAATGACAATTTGATGGAACTCTTAATTATGATTGATGCGTTCAGAAGAGCATCTGCCGGTAGAATTACTGCGGTAATTCCTTATTTCGGATATGCCCGTCAGGACAGAAAGGCAAAAGCAAGAGATCCGATTTCTGCAAAACTGGTTGCTGATCTGATTGCAACTGCAGGAGCAGACAGAGTACTGACCATGGACTTGCATGCCAGCCAGATTCAAGGGTTTTTCAATGTTCCTGTGGATCATCTGCTGGGAATGCCCATTTTAGCACCTTATTATAATAAGAAGTTTGTTGACGATAAAGAAAACTGCATTATCGTTTCTCCCGACCTGGGAAGTGTAACCAGAGCCAGAGGCTTTGCAGAACGGCTTGAGCTTCCCATGGCAATCATTGATAAAAGAAGAACCAAAATCAATGTAAGCGAAATTATGAATATCATCGGAGATGTAAAAGGAAAGAAAGCAATTTTGGTGGATGATATGATTGATACTGCAGGCACCATTTGCAACGCGGCACATGCATTGAAGGACAGAGGTGCTTCCAATGTTTACGCTTGCTGTACTCACGGGGTACTGTCCGGTCCTGCTATTGAGCGGATTCAGGAATCTCCTATTGAGGAACTGGTTTGCCTGGATACCATTTGCCTGCCCAAGGAAAAATGCATTGACAAAATCAAGATTTTGTCCGTTGCTCCTATTTTTGCAGAAGCAATTGAAAGAATTTACGAAGATTTGTCAGTGAGTACATTATTTAGTTAAACATTGTCATTGTAAACACATTCCGATACCCCGTCTGATGCTCAGACGGGGTATGGTGTCATAAAGACAAAAGTCGAAATTGGAGGTTTTGGGATGAAAATTATTGTAGGTCTGGGAAACCCCGGCACCAAATATGATGATACCAGACACAATGTAGGGTTTTCCTATGTGGATTGTCTGGCACAAAAGCATCATATTAAAATAAAGAAATTAGAATGTCGGGCATTGACGGGTGTTGGCAGAATCGCAGGTCACGAGGTGTTGCTTGCCAAACCCCAGACATTTATGAATTTAAGCGGGGAAAGTGTGCTGTCCCTTTGCAAAAAATATCATTGCGACGCAGAAGATGTGATTGTGTTGTTTGATGATGTTTCTTTAGAACTTGGGAAACTCAGGATTCGGAAAAAGGGAAGTGCGGGCGGTCATAATGGAATCAAATCCATTATCTATCAGCTCCAATCGGATGAATTTCCCCGCCTGAAAATCGGAGTGGGAGCACCCCTCAACGAAAAAATGGATTTGGCTGACCATGTGCTGGGCAACTTTTCCAAAGAGGAAATGAAAACCATGATTTCCCTTGTTCCCACGGTGTGCGATGCAGTGGAACTGATGCTAAAGGATATAGAAAAGGCAATGAATCGATATAATTAATAGAGAGGAGAGCAGAATATGCCTCGGTTTTACGGATTACTGGATGAGTTAGAAGGATACAGTGAAATCAAAAACTGTCTGGAAAAGAAGGAGTGCGTCTGTGTCAGTGGTTTATCAGGTACTGCACGAGCCCATGTTCTGTTTTCTTTGCTATATGATACCAATCAAAAAAGCTGTCTGGTGATTACTCCCAATGAGGAATCTGCCAGAATGTGGTACCGTGATTTAAGCTTTTTTTTAGACCAGAGGGTGTTTTTGTTTCCCTCTCGTGAATTTGTGTTTTATGATATGGACACGGTGAGCCGTGAAACAACCGCTGCAAGAATTTCTGTACTGGAGCGGCTTGCCGAGGAAGGCGGGATTGTGGTAGCACCCGTGGGAGCGGTGTGCGAGCCTGTGCTGCCGCCTGCTCATTTAAAAGAATATACTCTGACAATTTCCGAGGCGGATGAGCTGGAGATTGACAGTGTTCTTACGAAACTGGTCTTTGCCGGCTACCGTCGATGTGAAACGGTAGAAGGGCAGGGGCAGTTTGCCTTACGAGGGGGGATTTTGGATCTATTCCCCGTTCATACAGAACAACCTGTGCGGATTGAATTGTTTGGAGATGAAGTGGAT
>JAZNYR010000122.1:0-2200 GCA_045594525.1 Clostridia bacterium
TTGCTGGTATGCATATAAAGTACCTGTCCGTCCGACCCCTGTCTGCACTTCGTCAAAAATTAGCAAGATATCCTTTTCGTCACAAAGAGCGCGAATCTTTTTTAAATACTCTTTATCCGCCGGATGAACACCACTTTCCCCTTGAATGGGTTCTAACATAATGGCACAGACAGAGTCGTCAACCAACTGGAGCAATCCTTCAAAATCATTCAGTTCTGCGTGGATAAAACCGGGAGTCAAAGGCTTGTAAGGAGCCTGATATTTGGGTTGACCCGTTGCTGCAACTGTTGTCAGGGTTCTTCCATGAAAGGAATGATGCAAGGTAATGATTTTATATTTTTGGGTATTCCCTTTTTTGTACTGATAAATTTTTGCAAGCTTGATGGCACATTCATTTGCCTCCGCACCGCTGTTAGCAAAATAAACCTTGTCTGCACAGGTAGAATCGGTCAACATCTTCGCAAGAGTGGCTTGGGTTTCTACATAATAAATATTGGATGTATGTAACACGCCCTCTTGCAGATAATCGCACATTTTCTTTGTCCATACAGGATGATTGTATCCAAGGGCATTGACTGCAATTCCTGCGAACAAGTCCATATATTTTTTACCGTCAGTATCGTATAAATATACACCTTCGCCTTTTGTAAAACAAACAGGTGTTCTGGGACCGAACACATTCATAAAATGCTGTTGATCCAGGGCTTGAATCTGTGATAAATTCATCTTCTGTACCTCCCAATCGTCGTTATGTAATATTATACACCAAAACGAATAAAAATGCAAGTGTTTTTTAAAATTGAAAGAAAATTTTTATATATTGGAGATACATTTGGCAGATAATATTTTAATCCATTGACATCTTTATAAAAATCTGATAAAATTAATAAAAAACATACTGAAAAGAAAGAAGGTAAAAAACATGAAATTTCTTAAAACCCTTTCCCTTACATTAGTAGTAATTCTAATGTTGGGAAACATTTTGGTATTTGCTGAAGGAAGTGAATATAAGGAGGTTCTCCTTGATAAACAGATTTCATTTACATTTAATGGAGAAGTGTTTGTTCCGAGAGAAGCAGATGGTTCTGTGGTTTATCCTATCACTTACAATGACAGAACTTATATTCCTGCACGATTTATTGCAGAAAAGGCAGGCTTGGATGTGACATGGGATATGACGAATCAGGTGGTGGGATTTTATAAATCATATTCTGTCAAACCAAGCAGTACAGAAACAACACCTCAAATCGGAACACCCCAAATCGTTACCGCATTAATCGACCATGATATTTCTTTTGCATTTGAAGATGAAAAATTCGTTCCGACTGAAGCAGACGGTACAATTGTATATCCTATTACATATAATGACAGAACTTACATTCCCGCAAGATTTATTGCTGAAAAAGCAGGTTTGGAGGTTACTTGGAATGAAGCAAACAAAGTGGTCGGTTTCAATACAAAGGCTTACAGTAATAAAGCAAAATCTGACAAAACATTTTTAAGCAATGATATTAAGTATGTTTCACAAGGAGATTTCAGTTATTTAACCAACGGAATTGCAATTTATATGAGTGAAAATAATGAAACGGATGCTTCTATTGAAGCGGTAAAATTCTGTTCTTTACCCGCATTTTCTGTGATTGATCCCACATGCACAGTCATACAGCAAGAAAAGTCTTATGTGTCTTTTACCAATGCAAATGAAGCCATATTTTTTACAAAATCACCAATGTATTTGAAGTATTACATTAAAACAGAAAACACAACAGAGTTTATCAACAGATTGCTATCTGAAATATTAAAGTTAGAAGACGGGGTAGTAGGGGATGCTCGTATTACCGCATGTAATTCAGAAGGAGATCAAGGACTTTTGGGTACATTAAATAAAGGAAGCTATTCTATGACTGTTAATGCGTTTGAAATTGAGCCCGGAATTGTTTTATTTCAAATGGGAGACGCAAGCATTTATATTAAATAAGAAAAAAGGAACTGTATCGTTTTGGTACAGTTCCTTTTTGCAGAGGGTAGGGCATCAATAGAAAGTTGGTTAACACCAATTCGGTTTCCCTAATTCTGCTATTTTACTGATTATAAAATCAGCTTATTTCATGCTGTTTTCATAAGATTCAATCATCTTTTTTACCATCTGGCCACCAACAGAACCTGCCTGTTTAGAAGTTAGGTCGCCGTTGTAACCCTG
>JAZNYR010000123.1:0-2892 GCA_045594525.1 Clostridia bacterium
GGTATTAAAGACATCAGAGCCAAGTCTCTGCGTTCTAACAATCCGAAAAATGTTGTGTGCGCTACTATTGCTGCACTGGCAGGTTTGAAGAGTGCAGAAGAGGTAGCCAAGCTGAGAGGCAAAACTACCGAAGAAATTTTAGGTTAAGGAGGTTGCGACATGGCTAAGATCAGTGTTACTTTGGTGAAAAGCACCATTGGCAGAAAAGATGACCAGATTGCGACCGTAGCAGCCCTCGGTTTGAAGAAAATCAGAGATACCAAGGTATTCGAGGATGGTCCTGCGATCCGTGGTATGGTGAATAAGGTGTCACATTTGGTAGAAGTGAAAGAGGTAAAATAACGAAGGAGGTGTGTGCAAATGAAACTTTGTGAATTGTCTCCGGCTCCTGGTTCTGTAAAGGATCCGAAAAGAAAAGGTCGTGGTCATGCAACCGGTAACGGTAAAACCGCTGGCCGTGGTCACAAGGGACAAAAGGCTCGTTCCGGCGGCGGTGTGAGACCTGGTTTCGAAGGTGGACAAATGCCTTTGTACCGTAGATTGCCGAAGCGTGGTTTTGTCAACATTTTTGCAAAAAAATATGTATCAATTAATGTTGCTCAATTAGAAAAGTTTGAAAACGGAACAGAAGTAACACCCGCGTTGTTAAAAGAAACCGGTGTTGTTTCAAAAATTTGCGACGGTATCGTTGTATTGGGCAGAGGTGAATTAACCAAGAACCTTACCGTAAAGGCTGCAAGATTTTCTGAATCTGCGAAGAAGAAAATCACTGCAGTTGGCGGAAAGTTCGAGGTGATTTAAATTGTTTAAAACAATTGTAAATGCTTTTAAGATTCCGGATTTGAGAAAAAAGATTTTCTATACCATTGCATTGATGGTAATTTTCCGTTTGGGTTCTCACATTCCTGTACCCGGTCTGGATGCAGGAGCATTGAGTGCCGCAGTAAGTAATCTGGATATGCTGGGTCTGATGGATATGATTTCTGGTGGAGCTTTGTCTCAGGCAACTATTTTTGCTATGAGCATTACCCCCTATATCAACTCTTCCATCATTATGCAGCTGTTAACCGTAGCAGTACCTGCTTTGGAAAGACTGTCCCGTCAGGGAGAAGAAGGCAGAAAAAAGATTGGTCAATACACAAGAGCTTTGACGATTCTTCTTGCTTTCATTCAGTCAACCGGTATGTACTTCGGTTTGCAGAATGCAGTGAAAAACCCCGGTTTGATGACTTACTTTACAGTCATTCTGACCCTGACTGCCGGTACTGCATTTTTGATGTGGTTGGGCGAAAAGATTACCGATAAGGGTATCGGAAACGGTATTTCCCTGATTATCTTTGCCGGTATCGTTTGCCGTTTTCCCCAGATGATTATGCAGATGGTTGGAAACTTACAGGGCGGTGGATTGAGCTGGCTTGCTCTCATCATCATTTTGGTTGCTTGTGTCGTTTTGATCGGTGCAATCGTTTGGATGAATGAAGCAGAACGCAGAATTCCTGTTCAGTACGCAAAGCGTGTTGTTGGAAGAAAGATGTATGGCGGTCAGAGCACTCATATTCCGATTAAAGTGAGTATGGCAGGTGTAATGCCCATTATCTTTGCAATGTCCATCATGTCCTTCCCTGCAACCATTATGCAGTTGTTTGGTAAGGATGCATCCGGTTGGTTTATGACCAATATCTTTGGTTATGGTTCTATCGGTTATATGATTTTATACTTCTTGTTGATTCTGTTCTTTACGTTCTTCTACACAAAGATTCAGTTCAATACTGTAGAAATCGCAAATAACATGAAAAACAACGGAGGATTTATTCCTGGGATTCGCCCCGGAAGATCAACTTCCGAATTTGTTGAAAAGTCTCTGAACAAAATTACCATGGCAGGTGCATTGTTTATCGCGATTGTTGCATTGTTCCCCATGGTGATTGCATCCGCTTTCGGTTTGAGTTCCTTCGGTATCGGCGGAACCTCTATCCTGATTGTTGTTGGTGTTGTTCTGGAAACCGGAAAACAAATTGAGTCTCAGATGATGATTCGTCATTACAAAGGATTTTTAGAGTAAAACATGAAAGGTTTTAAAACCGGACTTTAAAGAAGGTGAATGACGTGAATATGATTCTGTTAGGTGCCCCCGGTGCCGGAAAAGGCACACAGGCGGCGTTGCTTGCAGATAAATTATCGATTCCCACCATTTCTACCGGAGCAATGCTTCGTGCAGCGATCCGTAAAGGAACGGAACTTGGGAAAAAAGCAAAAGAACTGATTGATCACGGACAGTTGGTAAGCGACGATGTGATGATTGGTATGATTTCGGAGCGTTTAAAGGAAGAGGATTGCCAAAAGGGATTTATCCTGGATGGCTTTCCCCGCACCATCGCCCAAGCGGAAGCTTTGGACGAATTGGGAATCAAAATTGATTTGGCACTTTCTTTTGATGCACCGGATGAAGTCATTATCAAACGATTAGGCGGTAGAAGAGAGTGTCCCAAATGCGGAGCCACTTTCCATGTGGATAATAAGCCCTCTGCAAAAGGCAATTTGTGTGACAAATGCGATGCAGAACTGCAAACTCGTGATGATGACAAAGAAGAGACAATCAAAAAAAGATTGCAGGTCTACTATGCCCAAAGTGCACCACTGAAGGATTACTACGGCGAAAAAGGCATCTTAAAAGAAATTAGTGCCGATCAGCCGTTAGAGGTGATGACAGCACAAGCCTTTGCGGCTGTGGGGGCAAATTAGTATGATTTCGATTAAATCAAAAAAAGAAATTTCCCTGATGAGAGAAGCCGGTCTTGTGGCAGTAGAGGCACTGGAGAAAATCCAGAACTCCTTACGGGACGGGATCACAACAGGGGAAATAGACCAAATTGCTTATGACTGTATCACAGG
>JAZNYR010000124.1:0-4798 GCA_045594525.1 Clostridia bacterium
CTATCCGGAGCTTCTGATGAAAACATTAGAATTTATGGAAAAATTAATGACCCATGTACCCGCATATTTACTGAAATGTACCATTTCTGAAGAAGCAGCAAGGCTTACTCATTCTTTACTTTGAGGTGACATAAAAAATGACGGAAGAACAAATACTTAACTGGATTCATTCCACCGAATTGTTCGGTTCTGTTTTAGGATTAAACTCCATTCGGGAGTTGTTGAATAGACTGGGAAATCCTCAAAAACAGTTGAAAATAATTCATGTGGCAGGAACAAACGGAAAAGGTTCTGTTTGTTCTATGCTTGCCTCTGTCTTAAAGGAAGCGGGCTTTAAAACAGGATTATATACTTCGCCGTATATTGAACAATTTCGCGAACGGATTCGAATTGACGGCGTGATGATTTCTCCGAACTCTCTCGTGCAGTGCGGACTAAAAGTAAAATCTGCCTGCGAAGAAATGGTAGGGGATGGATTATCACATCCTACCGAGTTTGAATTGGTAACGGCTTTGGGTCTTTTGTACTATGCAGAACAAAACTGCGATTTTGTCGTATTAGAGGTTGGTTTGGGCGGACGGTTGGATGCAACCAATGTGATTGATGCTCCTGTGCTTTCTGTGATAACCTCAATTGATTTTGATCATGTTGACAGACTGGGAAACACATTAAAAGAAATTGCATTTGAAAAATGCGGCATTATCAAGAAGGGAACAGTGGTAGTAACAAGTCCCTGTCAGCCGGAGGAGGTTCTTCAAGTCATTGAGGAGCGTATAAAAGAAGAATCCGTTCCCTTATGTATTGCAACACAACCTTGCAACATCCAAGTCACCTTGAAAGAGACAACATTTGATTGGGAAGGCAATACCTATTTGTTGCCGTTGCTCGGTCAGTACCAGGCACAAAACGGTGCTACCGTATTGGAAGCCGTGAAACAATTAAGACATCTTGGAATTACAATTTCTGATTCTGCCTTGGTAAATGGCTTAAAGAAAGTCATTCATATCGCAAGAATGGAGTTGATTCGTCCCAATCTTCTGATTGACGGCGGTCATAATTTGTCGGGTATCAAAGCACTTTTTTCATTTATTCGACAAACAAAAAAGGAAGGAAAAATCTTCGTTGTTGCAGGAATGTTAAAGGATAAAGATTATTTAGAGTGTGCAAAACTACTCCGCGACCTTGCCGATGTTTTGCTTGCAACCGAGACGGACAGCCCAAGAAAACTGGAAGCAAAAGAATTTGCTTTGTGCAGTCAGGCGGACGAATGTGAACCTGATTGTATAAAGGCAGTTCAATCAGCCCTGAATCGGGCAACCGACGAGGACATCGTGATCGCTTGTGGTTCCTTTACTCTGGTAGGACCTGTCCGGTCGAATTTTATCATATAATAGAAAACGAATCCTCTTTTTCGTCAAAGGAAACAGAAATAGTTCTGTTGAATTACCTTGATGAAAAGGAGGACTTTTTTATGACAACAGAATTAAAGAGTAAAATCCTGATTGCACATATTGACGGGGAATTGGACCATTATTCTGCAATGGGAATCAGGAAAAAATTAGATCGTGAAATTGCAGGAAGGTCTGTAAAACACCTTATTTTTGATTTTACCGAATTGTCCTTTATGGACAGCTCCGGATTAGGTGTGATTATTGGTCGCTACAAAAAAATAAAAGAGAAGAATGGAATGGTTCTCTTGGTTTGCAACAAGGCACATGTGGACAAGATGTTGGCGGTATCGGGTTTGAAAAAATTACTTGGAACAACCAAGACGGTGGATTGTGCCATGAAAGAAATTAAAGAGAGGTATCAGGTATGAAAGCGGACAATTATATGGAGATAACAATCAAAAGCTTACCGTCTAATGAAGCTCTTTCCAGAGTTGCGGTGGCATCTTTTGCGTCCCAGGCAGACCCTACATTAGAAGAAATTGCGGATATAAAAACTGCAGTCAGCGAGGCGGTAACCAATTCTATCGTACACGGGTATAACGGTGGCGATGGAGAAATCAAAATTTCCTGCAGAATGCATGGTAAAATACTGATGGTTGAAATTGAAGATTACGGTTGCGGGATTGAAGATATTGAACAGGCAAGACAGCCTTTGTTTACAACAAATACCGACGGAGAGCGAACAGGAATGGGATTTACCGTCATGGAATTATTTATGGATAAAATTGAGGTGTTTTCCACACCGGGAAAAGGAACAAAAGTTCTCATGATAAAGCGTCTTGCAGTAAATACCGAGGAAACTTCTCAATGAAAACTTTAATTTCCGAAGCACAACATGGAAATTTGATGGCATTGGAACAGCTGGTGACGGAAAACAGCGGTTTGGTCTATACTGTCATCAAACGGTTTCTCAATCGCGGTCAATCGAAAGAGGATTTATATCAGATTGGCTGTATTGGGCTTATAAAAGCAATCAAACGATTTGATTTGTCTCTTGAGTTAAAATTTTCTACATATGCTGTTCCTTTGATTATAGGAGAAATGAAACAGTTTTTTCGGGATGACAGTATGATCAAAATAAGCCGAAATTTAAAAATCACAGCACAAAAAGCCAATGCAACCCAGGAAGAGTGGAAGAAAAAGACAGGAAGAGAATTATCGGTTTCGGAGCTTTCTTTACAAATGAAAGTTTCGCCGGAAGAATTGGTTTTTGCAATGGATGCCACACGGTTTCCCGAATCGTTGGATTCATCACCAGAAATCAACAGTTTACCTGGAGAATGTTTTCCCTTAAATGAATTGATTGACCGAATTGCCGTAAACGAGGCGGTGAAACAATTAGAGGATGAAGAACAAAAAATGATACTGTTACGATATTACCGTCAAAAATCTCAAAAAGAAACGGGTGAAATTTTAGGACTTTCCCAAGCACATATTTCCCGACTTGAGAAAAAAATATTAAGGAAATTAAAGGAAATGCTTTGACTGCTGCACAATCTTGTGATATAATAATAATGAAAGGAGTGTTCTACATGAACGATGTAAAAGAAATTTATCGGTATTGGCTTTCCAATGGTAATGAAGAAACAGTTGCTGAACTGAACGGAATTGCTTCAGATGAAACAGAAATTAAAGAACGGTTTTATCGTAATCTCGAATTTGGAACCGGCGGCTTGCGTGGTGTAATCGGTGCTGGAACCAACCGAATCAATGTATATACCGTTCGTCAGGCAACTCAAGCTCTGGCAAATTATTTAATCAATCAGGGAGAAGGAGATAAGGGTGTTTGTATCTCTTATGATTCCAGAAAATATTCTGATTTATTTGCTGCAGAAACAGCTTGTGTATTAGCCGCAAACGGAATTAAGGCATACCTTTCCGACACCTTAAGACCCGTTCCTTTCCTTTCTTATTCAGTACTGCATTTTAAGGCTGCTGCAGGTGTCATGATTACTGCAAGCCATAATCCGCCAAAATACAACGGATATAAGGCATATTGTTCTACCGGTGAACAGATTTCTCCCGAAATGGCAAATGAAATTGTGAACTACATTTCGAAAATCGATGTCTTTCACGATGTGAAAACAACAAGCCTGGAACAAGCAGTTTCCGACGGCATGGTTATTATGGTTGGAAAAGAGGTAGAAGATTCCTACTTAAAATGCGTTTTACAACAACAAAAAAATCCCGGAATTGCAAAAGAAAGTGATTTAAAGATTGTATATACTCCTTTGCACGGTTCCGGAAACATCCCTGTCAGACGGGCATTGGAAATGGCTGGTTTTACAAATGTGATTGTAGTACCGGAACAGGAACTTCCGGATCCTGCTTTTTCTACTGTAAAATCACCCAATCCCGAAGAAAAAGAAGGATTTAAACTGGCGATTGAATTGGCAGACAAAGAAGGGGCGGACTTGATTATCGGAACCGACCCCGACTGCGACCGTGTAGGTGCATTGGTCCGAGAACCAAACGGCGGTTTTCGAGTGTTAAACGGAAATCAAACAGGTGTTATTTTGTTGGATTATATTTTGTCAAACAGTACCTTGCCGAAAAACGGTGTTGTCATCAAAACAATCGTAACGACCTATATGGCAAACGCCATTTGTAAAGAATATGGTGTTACCGTGATGGATGTATTAACAGGCTTTAAATTCATCGGTGAAAAGATAAAGGAATTTGAAAAAAGCGGGGAATACACCTATCTGTTTGGGTTTGAAGAAAGTTACGGGTATTTAAGCGGCACCTATGCCAGAGATAAGGATGGAGTTGTAGCATCTCTTCTGATTGCCGAGGCAGCAGCATATTACCGTTCCAAGGGTCAATCCTTGCTGGATGTGTTACAAGGCTTATATCAAAAATACGGCGCCTATCTGGAAGGATTGCAGTCTGTCACCATGGAAGGCATGGAAGGACTTGCGAAAATTAAGGAAATCACTCATGGTCTTCGTCAAAATCCTCCAACTGAAATTAATGGCATTTCTATTGTGGCAAAAGAGGACTATCTGGAAAGTAAGAGAGTGGACGAAAATGGCACTTCTGAGATTTTGTTGCCAAAATCCGATGTGCTTCGATTTGAACTGGAGGATGGTTCCAGTTTTGTTGTCCGTCCTTCCGGAACAGAACCGAAAATCAAACTCTATTTTGCAGTCATCGGCAAAGAAGAAGCTGATGCGATTGAAAAATTAAATAAATTCCAAAAGAATGTTGTGGATACTGTTTTGAATTAACATGTAAAACAGCCTGTCGCTTTTTGCGACAGGCTGAATTTTATATAGGCAATACAATTATCCAAACATCATTTTTGCAACTTCTTCTAATTCCCGCCTCTCTTCAGTGTAATCGTA
>JAZNYR010000125.1:0-3956 GCA_045594525.1 Clostridia bacterium
GGTTGCCCGACCTACACCCTTAGCAGGGGCGCCTCTTCGACCTACTTGAGTACTTCTCCATAGCCCTACGACATAAAAATATAAAATTGGCGGAGAGGGTGAGATTCGAACTCACGGCTCTTGCGAGTCACTGGTTTTCAAGACCAGCTCCTTAAACCACTCGGACACCTCTCCTCGCCGAGTACCCGTTTATTATACCATATTGTTTTAAATCTGTCAATACTTTTTTCTATTTTTCTTGAAAAATTACAATCATTTGCAAGACGGATTCAGTGAAAAAGCCGAATGGTTTTGATGCCACTTGTATGAGCAATATGCCATCTGCAATGGAGTAATATTTTTCAAAGCAAAAGTGGTATTATATTTGTTCTTTCAACTCGCCATAGACGAATAACGCTGCTCGAAGAGTAATATCACTTACGAAGTAAATATCACTTGTTCCAGCGGAACCATAAGAATATTTTTATTTTATTGGCGATATACTCGCTCACGCTCGTTCGATATATTTGCTTCGCAAATTCGATATAGCCTCATTTCATTTGGTTGCGATATGATATAAATTCCTTTATCTCGTTGCCGCAAGGCAACATATTGCATCGAAGATATATCGCGTACGAAGTACATATCGCAAATGCCCTCAGGAATTTATATCGCTTAAAAAAGACATTTTTCGCAATGAAAAATGTCTTTTTTTCTGGCACCCTCTACGCGAATCGAACGCATGACTAACCCTTAGGAGGGGTTCGTTATATCCACTTAACTAAGAGGGCAATTTTCAAAATGACAATTCTTTTTCCAACTGTTGTGCGAGCTCATCTGAAGGCATAATGCCCGTCCACAATTCAAAGGCGAAAAATGCCTGATATATGAGCATTCCAAGGCCATTTACAGCAACACAACCCTTTTCCTCTGCCTCATGCAACAGTTTTGTTTTACCGGGGTTATAAATAATATCCACCACAGCGGTACTGCTTTTTAATTTTTCTGCATAGGTTAAAGGAGTTTCTTCGATGTGAGGATACATTCCAAGGGATGTGGTATTGATTAACACATCGCATGGATCTAAATACAAATCTGCATTTTCCAAAGTATCAGCCAAGGCTTCACAATCGGCAACACGGCTTACGCGATTTGCAACATCCGTTGCTTTCTCAATGGAACGGTTCAAAATAGTGACTTTTTTCGCACCTTCTGTTCCTAACTTTTGTGCCAAAGCGCATCCTGCGCCCCCTGCACCTAACACAATGACTTGTTTTCCGTCAACCTTAATGCCGTTTTGTGTCAGCAGTTTCATAAAGCCTAGACCATCCGTATTATAACCGACTGCTTTTCCGCTGTCTAGCAAAACCGTATTGACAGAACCGAACAACGCTCCGTCATCCTTCAGTTCGTCAAGGTATTGAATGACTTCCTGTTTATAAGGAATGGTCACATTTAATCCTCTAAAAGTTTGACGGATCTCTTTCATTTTTACAGGAATTTCCTCGGGCAATAAATCATAATGAAGATATTCTGCTTCCATACCGTAATATTCATACAGCCAATGGTGAATTTTTGAGGAAATACTGTGTCCCAAAGGATGACCGATGAGTCCATATAAGGTTTTCACTTTTCCTCTCCTCCTTGGAAATGACGCAGTATGATTTTCTCCATTCTTCTTTTGAAGCGAAAAAATTTTGTTTGTCTATCCTCTAACGGTGCCACCATAACCGTAAACAGATGCAACCGGTTTCCCGCTAAAACATCCGTAAAAATCTGGTCTCCCACCATGGCAATCTGATATGGCTCATAACCCATCACTTTTACCGCACGCCGTAATACCTTCACTCTGGGCTTTTGGGCATTGGGAAAAATAGAAATTTGCATATCCTTATTAAAATCCGCCACACGGTCTCTGGGGCTGTTGGATACCAGAGCCATGGAAATCCCCGCTTTTTTCAACAATTCAATATGAGCCAGGATATCCTCTCCGGGACCCTCTTTATGACGAGGTGCCAGGGTTTCATCCAAATCAAAAATGATTCCCTTTATGCCATATTGACTTAAAAATTCAGGTGTTAAATCTTTTACACTATTCAACAATACATTCGGATACAGCATGAAACCCATCCTTTCTGAATAACATATAATAAAAAATGAACCGAGGTGTTCTGCTTGCATTGTTTTTTCTATACTGATTTGACTTTACCGGGCAATTTGCCCATTACAATTCGCCCGCTGAATAAACTGAAAAAAGAGACAACAAGATTCCCTGTTCCCGAAACAGACTGTTTCCCTGTACTGCCGGAAAATTTGTTGCTACCCTTTTGTAAAAAGGCAACACGCCGCCCTTGCTTTTTAGTGCAGAGTGCCGATTATCCCTTATGGAACCAGCCACCTATGTTTCTAAGTGAGCAGGATGCCCTCCTTCTCGCTCAAAAACATCATTCCAAACTGTTCCACGATCCCGTGTCTAATTCCTCTTATTTTTGCTATCAATCCGAAACCCAACACATGGTCTGGGTGGAGGATGGCTTTCATTTACTCAAAAAAATGCAATTGTTACAGAAAAACGGGATTGCCGAAGTGGCGTTTCCCGTTTATCCACACAATGTTCAAACACTTCTTAACCTGCTGCAATGTTTAGAATAACGAAGGCAGACGGTTATCCAGCAGTTTTTTCGCATTTTCTTCCATAGATTGAAGCAATTGGGCACCAAATTTTTTCTCAATTTTTTTAGAAGCTGCTTCTATTCTGTTTGTTCTGGTTGTCAGGTTGTGCATATCAGAGCCCAACACCACAGGTCTGTTCAGACCGATGATTTTTTTGAGATGGCGGTTCATTCCCCAGCTTAGAAATGCATCTGCATTTAACTGAACTACAACTTCCATAGAAAGCAATGTTTTCAACCGTTCAAATTGCTTCAGCATATCGTGATAGCGGTCCACATGAGCAATCACAGGAATCATTTTCCCTTTTGCTATGATCTGGTACACGGTATCAATCATCCAAGGATGCAATAACCCGTAAGGCATTTCCAACAGCACTACCTTGGTTCCTTCCAGACACAGTTTTTTTAAGTCCTCAATCTCCGGGGTCTGTCCGCCAAGGTGCACTTCACATCCCAAATGAATTTCTGGAAATTCTTCCCCATCCATTGCATCGCATAGGGCTTCATATGCCGCTTGACGATATTCCAAAAAAGAGTCCACCGTCATTTGTTCGGGATAAAAATGGGGCGTTGCTACAATTTGAGAAACGCCCTGCTCTTTCGCTTTACGGAGCATTTCCAATGATGTTTCCACGCAGTCTGCACCGTCGTCTATGCCGGGCAAGATATGACTATGAAAATCAATCATTGAAATTCACCTCTTATTTTTTTGTTCTTTTCTGACTTTTTTGGGGTACATTCTGCTTATCGTCACTGTCTTCTTTATCTTTATAGTGATACGGACCATAATTATAATATTTGTAATACCGATAATTATAATATCTTCTGTACCCCTGATATCTGCGATATCTGTATTTATAACTATATTTGTTTCTCTGCTCTTCCGCATCGTTGAACATGAATCCAAGTACCGGCGCTTCAGCAAAGGTCAGAGAAGAAAATGCCTTCTTCAATGCTTCATGAGCGGTGTATTTCTGACGGGCAACCAACACTACGCCATCCACCAACTTGCTGACAATAACCCCGTCTGTTACTACATTAACAGGAGGAGTATCAATAAAAATGAAATCATATTTTTCAGACAGTTTGTCCAAACCTTCTTTTAACAAAGGAGAGGACAGCAATTCAGCCGGATTGGGCGGAATGGCACCTGCCGTAATACAATCCATTCCCCATTTTTCGGATGTGGAAATACAGCTTTCTAAATCACAAAAACCTCCCAGGTAATTGGAAAGCCCGTTTTCATTGCTCAATTCCGTTAACTTATGAATTCTGGGTTTACGAAGGTCAGCATCAATCACCAAC